>DATJLY010000233.1:0-28546 GCA_035509095.1 Allostellaceae bacterium
TCGCCGCGAGCCCGCCCAGGAACTTGCCGATCAGGAGCGCGTCGCGATAAATGGGCTGGGCCAGCAGCCGGCTCAGCGTGCGGCGGTTGAACTCGCCGTTGACGCTGTCGAAGGCGAGGCCGATGGCGATGAGCGGCACCAGGAAATCGAGCACCAGCACGAAAGACGGCAGCGGATCGCGCGCCTCGGTGAAAAGGCGGAGGAAGAGGAACGGGTCCTGCCCCGTCGTCGTCTTGATGTCCTGGATCGCGGTATAGACCGCGCCCGCGCCGGTGAGGATGACGAGCCATTCGAGGATCTGGACGCGCGCGCCGCCCAAATGATCGGCGAATTCCTTGAGGAAGACTGTGCCGGCGCCGGTGAAAGCCGACCCGCTACGCCGTGCCATGGGCCTGCCCCTCGAAATAATGGCGATAGACGGTGTCTAGGCTGGGCGCTGAATCGCTGAGCGTGAGGAGATTGCCGCCGCCGGCCACCACGGCGCGCGCGATGTCGGCGCGGATGTCGCGCTCGGCCAGGACGCGGAAGAGGCGCCCCTCTTTCGTCACGCGCTGCGTGCCGGGCACGGCCGCAAGCGTCCGCTCGATATCGGCGCCGTCCGCCACGACCTCGTAGACATAGCCGCCGCCCAGCACGCGCTGGGCCAGTTCGGGCACTGTGCCCTCGAGCGCGATGCGGCCGTGGTTGAAAAGCGCCACCCGGTCGCACACGGCCTGCACCCGGTCGAGAAGGTGCGAGGAAATGAGCACGGCCGTGCCGTCCGACTTCATGCCGCGGATCATGTCCAGAAGCTCGAACGTCGCTTCCGGATCGAGGCCGGAGGTGGGTTCGTCGAGGATCGCGACCTCCGCCCCCTTCATCAGCACTTCGGCGAGGCCGAGACGCTGCTTCATGCCGCGCGAGAAGGTTCCGACCTTGTGCGAAGCGACCCCGCTGAGCCCGACCCGCGCCAGCGCGCGCTCGATGCGCGCGTCGCTGTCGGTGCGCGAGAACCCCGCCAGGCGGCAGGTGTAGCGGAGATTCTCGCTGGCGGTCATGCCGTCATAGAAGCCAACGGAATCCGGCAGATATCCGACCCTCCGCTTCACCTCGAGCGGATCATGCATGGGATCGAACCCGCCGATGTCGATGGTGCCTTCGCTGACCTCGGTCAGACCCAGCAGCATCAGGATCGTGGTGGTCTTGCCGGCGCCATTGGGACCGAGGAGCCCGAAAATCTCGCCGCGCCGCACCGACAAATCGATGCCGTCGACGGCGGCAACGGACCCATAGCGCTTCCTCAGCGACTTGGCGTTGATGACGATGTCGTTCATCGCCGCCCGAACCGCGCCACCGCACCCACGAGCACGAGGAACGCGACCGCGATGATGCCGACGCCCGCAATGCCCCACAGGCTCGAGGTCGCGACCGTGATACGGAAGTCGGCCGAGCTCGAATTGTCTTTCCCGTTGGCGTTGAACGTCGTCATGTAATCGCCCGCGATCGCCTTGCTCGATGGCGTCAGCAACGCCTCGACATCCTGTTTCTGCGTCGGCGCAAGGGTCTCGATCTTGTCGGGCTGGAACGTCACTTTCCAATCGCTGGGCGGCGATGCGCTGAGCGAGATGTCCTGCGCGGGGGCGCTGCCGGTATTCTCGACCGTGAGCTTGATCGGCGTCTGGCTGCCGGCTTCGGCCTGGGCGTTGAGCCTGCCATCCTCGCCGCTGAGCTTGAGCTTCGGCTGTCCCGCTATGTCCATGGTCATCTTGGTGTCGGCCGACGCGCCTTCGGACGAGGCCTGGACCGAAATGGGATAAACGCCGGCGGTGACGTTGTCGGGCGGCGTCACCTTGACCTTCATGTCCTTGTCCTTGCCGGCCTCGACCGGGATGGAGCTCAGCTCCTGGGTCCCATAGGCCTCCATGAACGAGGTCTGGAATCCTTGCGGCGCCGCCGCCGCAAGCTTCACCAACAGATCCTTGTCGCTCTGGTTCGTGATGGTGAACTGGAATTCGAAGCTCGTTGTCGGCGTGCCATTGAGCGATGGCAGCTTCGCCTTGATGCTGAGCTGCGCCGGAAGATCCTGCCCCGTGGCGATGTCGATCGGCAGGTCGGTGCTCGCGGAATTGGCCTTCGCGTGGACGACGAGATGCTCCGTCCCTGCCGGTACGTTTGCCGGCACGTCGATGCGCAGGCTCAACGGAACGCTATCGTTGGTCGCGGGCATCGCCGCGGTCACCGGCGTGCCGCCGCCCAACAGCGCGACGTTCCATCCCTGCGGCGCGCCATCGACGCTCAAGGCCACGCGTTCGGGCGGCAGGTCGAAATTCTGCAGCTTCATCTTGATCGTCGTGGTCTCGCCCGCGCGGGCGGCAACCGAGGGATAGTCCGTCGTGAGGAAAAGACCCTTGATATGTGCGGCCTGCGACGATGGCGCCTCCGCCGCGCGCGCGAGCGACGGCGTGATCAACAAAAGAAAAAGCGGAATGGACCAGAATGCGCGCTGCATCTTGGCTTTACTCCCCTGTCGTTCCATGGACCTGGCGCTACGTCTTTGTTGCTTGTTTCCCGCAACGCGCGGGACCGTTGCCGGCCGCGCGAACCTTAGCGCAGGCCTCCCCTGGCGCAACAGTTAAAATATTGTAAGGGCAGCGTAATCCGCCCCTTCTTCAGAGCGGGAACTCGGGTGCCAAGCCAAGCGCGACACGCCCGTAGACGCTGCCGTTCAGCTCCCAGCTCACACCGATATGCCCGTTCGCGGCATGGACGTCGCGCAAGGCACGCTGCAAGGGATGGTCCTCGTGAATGGCGGCCCCACCCGCGCCCGCGAACACGATGTCGATCGCGCGCGCGCAAAGCTGCGCCGCGTAGGCGCCGTCGCGCCGCCAGCGCGCGCGATCGAGAAGATCGGGCGCGCGCGACGTCTCGGCAATCGCCATCGCCTCGTCGCAATCCTTCAGCATCACGGTCTCGGCGGCATCGACCAGCACCGCTGCTTCGGCGAGCCGCATTTGCAGGGTCACGAGGTCGACCAGCGCTTTGCCGGAATATGTAGCCGCGCGCCGGCGCATCTCACCGCGAAAATCGCGCACCGCTCCTTGGGCGATGCCGAGCGGCGTTCCGGCATTGACGAACGAGAAGACCGAGAGCCATGGCAGGCGGAAGACCGGCCCCGCATTGACCGCGGCGCCGGGATGCGGCCCGCCCGCGCCCACCGACATCGCCACGGCGCGATGGGCCGGCACGAACGCGTCATCGACCACCACGTCCTTGCTGCCGGTCCCGATGAGCCCCATGACATGCCAGGTGTCGAGGACGCGGAAATCCTGCCGCGGCACGAGAAAGAGGTGCGCCGCGCCCGCGATGCGGCCGCCCAGCATGACCCAGGCCGACGGATCGATGCCGCTCGAATAAGGCCAGCGCCCCCGGATGCGCCAGCCACCGTGGGTCGCGTGGACGTCGCCTTCGGCCATCACCAGACCGGACCCAACAAGCGCATCGTGGTCCGCTGCCCAGACCTCGTCCTGCGCTTCGGGCGGCCAGTATCCGAGCATCCAGTTGTGGCTGACGAGATTGTTATAGACCCACGAGGTCGAGGCGCAGCCGCTCGCCAGAATGGAGCCCAGCTCGATCATGGCGCGGAACGGCACCTCGATGCCGCCATACCGCGTCGGGCGGAACGCCGCGAAGAGCCCGGTCGAGAGGAGATCGGCGATGGTTTCATCGGGCAGGCGCCGCAACGCTTCGGCCCGACGCGCGCGCTCGACGAGCGACGGCACGAGCTCCTTGGCGCGCGCGATCAAATCGGCGTAGGTGGGCTGCCCCATGACCTCGATATCAGGCGCAGGCAATCGGCCTGTCAACCGCGACGGCGGCGACGTCAGAAGCCCAACGGCATCGACGCCACGAGCAGGATGTTCTCGGTGCCCGGATTGGTGCGGGTCAAACCCGCGTTCGAAATGTGATCGAACGCGATGCCCACCCGCCACGCATTATCGAAGCGGTAGGCGAATTCGGCGCCGGTCTTGAACTCGAGCCAAGAGCCGAGATTCTTGCCGTATCCTTTGTCGTAGTAGCCGACCGTCGCCACCGGCATGACGACATAGTGGTCGGCGAAGATCAGATCCGCGCGCAAGCCGCCATAGGCATAAATCTCGCCATCATTCGTCGCCAGCACACCCACCAGCGGCTTGATGAAGAAGAACCCTTGGGAGAAGCGGTACTCGACGCGACCCTCGGCGGAGGTGCGGTTATGATCGAAGTCCCACGCGCCCGCGCCAATCGACACCAACCCCGGATCATCGGCCCGAGCCGGTCCAATCAGCGTCAACAGCATCGCCGCAGCCAAAGCCCCCGCCGCGGCATCCCTCACGCGCATCATTCGTTGGTCCCCTCGTTCCTTGCGCCGCATCATGAGTGCCGCCGCCGACTCTGGCAAGCGAGATTGGCGGTCTCAGAACCGCTTCTTCAGGCGCTCGGTCGCCGCAACGAGCTGGCTTCGGATGCCGGGCTCCATGGCCGAATGGCCGGCATCGGGCACGATGATATATTCGGCCTCGGGCCACGCGCGCGCGAGCTCGTCCGCGCCCGCGATGGGGCACACCATATCGTAGCGACCCTGCACGATCGCACCGGGCAGCTGGCGGATGCGGCCGACATGGGCGACCAGGTCGTCAGCCGCGCGGATCACCTCGGTCCGGAAATAATGGGCCTCGATTCGGGCCAGCCCAAGGGCCATCCGGTCCTCGCCAAAGGCGGCGACCGTGTCGGGGCTCGGGAGCAGGGTCGAGCATGCGCCCTCATAGGTGCTCCAGGCCCGCGCCGCCGGCATGTGCAGCCCCGGGTCGGCGTCGACGAGGCGCCGGTAATAGGCACCCAGAAGATCCTTGCGCTCGACCTCGGGCAGGAAGCCGGTGAAAGCGCGCCACGCCTCCGGATAGACGGTGCGCATGCCATAGAGGAACCAATCGATCTCGCTCTGCCGGCACAGAAACACCCCGCGCAGCACAAGACCGCGGCAGCGATCGGGATGCGCCTCGGCATAGGCGAGCGCGAGCGTCGAGCCCCACGAGCCGCCGAACACCGCCCAGCGGTCGATGCCGAGATGACGCCTCAGCGTCTCGAGGTCGGCGACGAGATGCGCCAGCGTGTTGTCCGCGAGCGACCCCAGCGGCAGCGACCGGCCGGCGCCGCGCTGATCGAACACGATGATGCGGTAGAAGGCCGGATCGAAAAAGCGGCGATGGGTCGGGGTCGCGCCGGCGCCCGGCCCGCCATGCAGGAACACGATCGGCACGCCGTGCGGGTTGCCCGATTGCTCCCAATACATCGTGTGATGCGAATCGAGCGGCAGCATGCCTGTGGTGTAGGGCTCGATCGGCGGATAGAGATCCTGGCGGTGGATGCGTTGGTCCATGATGAGGACGCAGTCTAAGGCGCCGACCGATGAAGGCAACTGGGATACGCGTCGGCTCGGCGTTCTCCTTCGCCCTCGAGATCGAGCGGCGAAGGAGAAGCGAGTATCGGGCCGGACCGGCCGAGAGAGTGTCAGTCGAGCGCGCTGATCTTCTGGGAATTCTCCATCTGCACCGCGAGGACCCGCAGAGCGAGGCGCGCGATCCGCTCCCTCGCTTCGTCGCTGGTCGGCTCCGCGACCATCGCGGGACCGGTTGTCCGCACCATCGGCTTTGGCTTGATGTTCAGGCGCGCGAGATGCCGCATCCGCTGCCGGACGACCTTCATCTCGTTGGCATTCACTGACATGGTAAACACTCCTGCACACATAAGCTCTAGCAAATGTAGTGGCAATCGCCGCTTGCCACTTGTGTTAATCCGCTGTCATTTGACCCGGCGCGCGGCCTCGTCGATGAAGCTCAGATCGGCGTGCGCGCGGGCGTCGACGGTCATGTCGAGAGCCCCCGCCTCGCGCAGCTGATCGAAGTTCCGCTGCAACGCGGCGAGATCGGGCCGCGCGTCGCGGTCCCGGAAGTAGTCTCCATCACTGAAGAGATAGTCGTCCAAGAGATCGGCCGGAACGCGGCTCGCCTGCGCCGCGATCAGCACGGCCTCATCGCGATGGTCGGGCGCGAGGAACCAGCGGAGCGCACGCAGATAGTCTTCGAAAAAATCGTCGAGCGCGGCCCGGTTGCGCTCCAGGAACTCGGCGCGGGCGACCAGCATCAGCCCTTCGGATGGACCCAGCGCGTCGGCGCGCGTGAAGAGCGCCCTGGCGCTGCCGCGCGCCTTGAGGATGTAGGAGAAAGGCGCGCCGAGCGCGGCGAGGTCGATCCTTCCCTGCTCCAGCATCGCGCCCTGGCTTGGGACCGGCGCCTCCACGATATCCGCATCGCGGTCGCTCGAGAGGCCATGGCGACTCAGCATGGCGCGGAGCGCGATCTCGCTCATGCCGCCGCGCGCTTCGACCGCCAGGACCTTGCCGCGCAGATCCTCGACCGCGCGAATGGGGCTCGCGTCGCCGACCATGAATTCCTCGGAGTAATGGCCGTGGGCACCATCCTGGTAATCGTCCGCCACGATCCGCAGGTCATCGAGACCCGCATTCTGAATCGCGACCGCGACGGCATTGGGTGTGAGCGGCGCGATATCGATCAATCCCGCGGCAAACGCGCGCAGGATCGGCGCCTCATCGGAGAAATGAATGTGCTGCACCGCGTAGGTGACGCCTTGATGATCGAGCAGATCTTGTTGCGCGAAAAGGATCGGCGACATTTGGGTCGGGACGCTGATCCAGGCGATGCGGATCGGAAGTGGCGCCGCGGCGGTGAGAACAATGATCAGGCAGGTGCAAAGGCCGAAGATGCGGCCGAGCCGCATCACCATCCTCATCCGCCGGTCCCTTCCCGAAGCCCCACAAGCACGGACAGAGTCTCGCGGTCCGCGGCGAGCGCCGCGCTGTCGCCGCGCCAGACCACCTGGCCCTTGTCGAGCACGAGCGTGCGGCTCGTCAGCTCGAGTGCGACATCGACTTGTTGCTCGACCAGCAGGATTGCGATCCGGCTTTCGCTCTTGAGACGCACGAGGGCGGCGGCCAGGCTATCGATGATGACGGGCGCCAGCCCCTCGAACGGCTCGTCGAGAAGGAGGAGCTTGGGGTTGCCGGCAAGGGCGCGGCCCACCGCCAGCATCTGCTGTTCGCCGCCCGAAAGCTGGTTGCCGTAATTGCGCCGCCGCTCGGCAAGGCGCGGGAACAGGTCATAGACCCGCTCGCGCGTCCATTCGCCGGGACGGCTCGCGACGCGGAGATTCTCCTCCACGGTCAGGGACGGGAAGATCTCGCGCTCTTGCGGCACCAGACCCAAGCCGCGCTGCGCACGCCGATGCGTGTCCGACCGCGTCACGTCGTCGCCTTCGAAGAGGATGCGGCCCGCGCGCATCTCGGTAAGGCCCATCACCGTCAGAAGCAGCGTGGTCTTGCCGACGCCGTTGCGGCCAAGAAGCGTCCACGCTTCGTCCGCGCCGATCGAAAGCGACACCTGCTCGAGCACGACGGTGTCGCGATACCCGGCCGTCATGTCCTCGATGGTCAGGAGATCAGGCATGATGGCGGGTCCCGAGATAGACATCGCGCACATCCTGATTGGCGCGTATCTCCGCCGGCGCGCCCTCGACCAGCACCGAGCCTTCGACGAGGACCGTGATGCGCTTCGCGATGCGGAAGACGAGGCTCATATCGTGCTCGATGATGAGCATCGTGAGCTGCTCCGGCAGGCGCAACAGCAGGTCGAGCACCGCATGCCGGTCCGCCGAGGCGAGCCCGGCCGCCGGCTCGTCGAGCAGCAGCATCTTGGGCTCGAGCGCCAGCACCAGCGCGATCTCGACGAGCCGGCGCTGCCCATAAGGGAGATCGGCGATACGCCGCGGCGCGAGCGCAAGAAGGCCCAGGCTGTCGAGCAGCGACGCCGCGCCGTCGATGACCTCGACCTGCGCGCGCATCCGTCCCCAGAAACGGCGGTCCAAGCCGAAGCGGGAACAAAGGGCGAGCGCCACGTTCTCGGCCACGGTCAGCGCCGGGAACAGCGATGTGATCTGAAACGTGCGGGCGAGCCCCAGGGCAACGCGTTGTTCGGGATCGAGGTCCGTGACGTCGGTCCCGGAAAGCCGGATCCGGCCGCCCGTCGGGGCAAGGAGGCCCGTGATGAGGTTGACGAGCGTCGTTTTGCCGGCGCCGTTGGGCCCGATCAGCGCGTGCCGCGCCCCGTCTTCAAGCGTCAGCGACACCTGGCGCGTCACCCGCAACGCGCCGAAGTTCTTGGTCAGGCCCTCGATCTCGAGCGCGGGCGGGCTCATCGGCTGTCCCTGCGCCATCCGACCCGGTCCGCCGCCGTCTCGATCAGGCCCACAAGGCCCTGCGGCGCGAACCGCACCGCCAGGATCAACACGATCCCGACCGCGAAAAGCCAATTGAACGGATCGATCTCGGCTGCGCGGTCGGACAGCACCACGAACACGGTGGCGCCGAGAAACGCGCCATAAAGGCTGCCCATGCCGCCGAGGATCAGCATCACGAGCACGTTGCCCGACTGCATGAAGGCCAAACTGTCGAGCCCGACGAGCCTCGTCACCTGCGCCGAGATGCCGCCGGCGATCGCCGCCATGGCGCCCGAAACGACATAGAGCATGACGAGGCGGCGCACCACCGGCACGCCCAGCATCCGCATGCGCACCTGGTTCTCGCGGATGCCGCGGATCGTCAGACCGAACGGCGAGTTGACGATCGCCTTCGACACGAAGAACACGACCGCCATGACGCCCGCGGCGTACCAATAGCCGGTCTGGCCTTCGAGATCGAAGGCGAAGCGGCCGAAAAGAGGCGCGATCTGATAGCCAAAGAGCCCGTCGGCACCGCCCGTCACCGGCTTGCACCAGTCCGCGTTGGCGATCGCCTGCAACAAGGTCGCGACCGCCAAGGTCAGCATGACGAGCGTCAGGCCGCGCGTCTTGAGCAGGAGCGGCCCGACCATGAGCGCGCCCAAGCCGCCCGCCAGGCCAGCGACGACCAGCCCCGAGAATGGCTCCGACGTAACGTGGAGGGCCCAGATTCCCGCCGCATAGGCGCCGATGCCGAAGAACGCCGCGTGGCCAAGGCTCGCGACGCCGCCATAGCCAAGCGCCAGATCGAGTGCCAACGCGAAGATGATGGAGATCATCACCAACGTGCCCAACGCGAGATAGGTGGGAAAGGCGAAATAGACCAGCACGGCCGCAACCCACGGCAGCGCGTCGATCCAGGAAAGCCGGTGGCGCGAGAAAGCGTCCTGCACCGACGCCGGGCGCAGGGGGAGTGCCTCGGCCTTCATGTGGCGCTCCGCAGGAACACGCCGTGCGGGCGCCACAACAACAACGCAACGACGACGATATAGATCGTGAACGCGCCCATCGCCGGCACGTAATAGCGCCCGAACGTATCGACGATGCCAAGCAGAAGAGCCGCGTAGAACGAGCCCTTGAGGCTGCCATGGCCGCCCACCGCCACGATCATCAGCAACGGGACCAGATATTCGAGCGCGTAGAAGGGCTCGAGCGGCATGATCGGGCTCCCGAGGAAGCCGGCAACGGCCGCGAGCCCGCAGCCGACCGAGAACGTCCCGGCGAACATCCGCGGCACGTCGATGCCAACGCAGCGCGCCATCCGCGGATTGTCCACCGCCGCGCGGAGTCGCGCGCCGTATTCCGTGTATTCGAGGATCACCCACAGCACCCCGGCGATCCCCGCGCTGACGGCGACGATGTAAAGCCGATAGGCCGATATGCTGATCGCACCAAGACGCATGTCCCGGGTCAGGCTCAGCGGCAGGGGCATCGCATGAAGGGCCGAGCCGAAGGTGAGGTTCGCGGCCGCGATCATCACGAAAGTCAGGCCGATCGTCATCAGGATCTGCCCGAGCTCGCCCGTCGCGTAGACCCAGCGATAGATCGTTCGCTCCAGCACCGCGCCCAGAATCATGGTGACGACGGCCGCCGCGGCGAGCGAGGACAGGACGCCAAAGCCCGCCATCGACACGAACGCGAAGCCGATATAGCCGCCGACCATGGCGAAGCCGCAATGAGCGAGGTTGGCGATCCGCATGACCCCCAGCGTGATGGTGAGGCCGACCGACATGAGAAAGAGGATCATGGCATAGGCGATGCCATCGACCAGCAAGGCAAGGGCCGTCGCCAGGAGCTTCATGACCATGAGAACCGGTTTCCTTCGCGCAAGGACGGACAGAAATAAACGCGACAATCGCCGCCGACAAGCCAAAGTGACACGTAAGGGGTCATTCCGAACGCGGGGGGAGACCGTGGGAAACCGCCCACCCGGTTGAAGAAACGTGCCCACTGGTCTCAAGACGCCAAGCCGGATCAAGCCCGCAACCCGCCTATTTCGTTGCGGCGTCGACGCAGCGCGCGGCATAATGGCAGCAATTCTACGGGAGGAACAGCAAATGAAACGGCTTCTCTTCGCCTTGACTGCGGCGATGGCCCTTGCGGCCACCACATCCTTTGCGGACGAACCGATCAAGGTCGGCGTCCTGATCACGACGACGGGCCCCTATGCCCCTTGGGGCCGCGATTACAAGCAGGGCGTCGATCTTTACGTCGAGCAGCACAGCGGCAAGGACGGCAATCCGACGGTTCAGGTGATCTATAGCGGCGATGTCGGCGGCGACAACCCGCCGCGCGCGCGACAGCTCGCGACCGAGATGATCGTGCGCGACCACGTGGCGATCCTGGGCGGCCTTGAATTCACCACGACGACGCTCGCGATGGCCGACGTCATCAACCAGGCGAAGATCCCGTTCATCATCTTCAACTCGGCCACGTCCGTGGTCGTCGACAAGTCGCCTTATTACGTGCGGCCCGCCTTTACTCTCTGGCCGTCGTCCATGATCGCGGCGAAATACGCGACCGACCAGAAGAAGATGCACGGCACGATCGTGTCGGCGGATTATGCGCCCGGCAAGGATGCCATCGACGCCTTCACCTATGGCATGAAGCAGAATGGCGGTGACATCCTCGACGTCATCAAGGTGCCGATGGGGACCACCGACTTTTCGAGTTATTTCCAGCGTATCGCCGACAAGATGCCGGACGTGCTCTATGTCTTCATGCCGGGCGGTCCGATGTCGGTCGGCATGGCCAACGGCTATGTGCAGCGCGGTTGGGCCAAGCAGGGGATGCTCTATATCGGCGGCGGCGTCAACGAACGCGACCTGCCGGCAATGGGGAACGCCGCCTTGGGCGTAGCCTCGGTCCTGAACTACACGCCCTACCTCGACAACCCGACGAACAAGGCCTTCCGCGCGGCCTTTGCCAAGAAATACGGCGACAAGCTGCCCGACGATTTGCCGACCTTCGCCACGGTCGACGCCTATGACGGCATGGACGTCATGTTCCACATGCTGAAGGCGACGGACGGCGGCAAAGGCGGCGGCGACGCGATGATGGCGGCCGCCAAAGGCTACTCCTTCGAGAGCCCGCGGGGCCCGGTGACGATCGACCCGAAGACCCGCGAGGCGATCCAGAATTTCTACGTGACGAAGGTCGAGATGGTGGACGGCGTCATGGCCAACAAGCCGATCGCGACCTATCCGAACGTCAAGGATCCCTGGCACGAAATGCATCCCCCGACGCAATAGGACATTTCCAGAATGGCAGCACGCACCACGCCCCCTTTCCGCGCCGACCATGTCGGCAGCCTGTTGCGGCCGCAAAAGCTGCGGGAGGCGCGGCTCAAATTCGAGCAGAAAGCGCTTCCCGCGGCCGAACTCGCCCGCATCGAGGACGACGCGATCCGCGACGCCGTGAAGCTTCAGGAAGATCTGGGCTTCCAGGCGGTGAGTGACGGTGAATATCGCCGCATGTCGTGGAACAGCGACTTCCTCAAGGGGTTTTCCGGGGTCGAGGTGGTCGAGGGACAGATCGCCGTCCGCTTTCATTCCGAAGCGGGCGCGATCGAGACGAAGCCTACCGGCTTCCGCATCACCGGGACGCTCAGCCGCCCCCACGGCATCTTCGTCGAGGGCTACAAGTTCCTGCGCTCGGTCGCGCACCGCGAGACCAAGGTCACGATCCCGTCGCCGACGCTCCTGCATTTCCGCGGCGGCCGGGCCGCCGTCGACAGCGTGGCCTACCCCGACATGGAGGGCTTCTACGCCGATCTCATGCGGGTCTATCAGGAGGAGATCGCCGACCTCGCCGCCGCCGGCTGCCGCTATCTGCAGATCGACGAGACCAACTTCGCTTATTTGTGCGATCCGGTGCTGCGCGCGCAGGTACGCGAGAATATCGGCGAGGATCCGGCCCGGCTGCCGGCGCTTTACGCGAAGCTCCTCAACGGCGCGATCGCGAAGCGGCCCAAGGATATGGCGGTCTGCATCCATATCTGCCGCGGCAACAACCAGAGCGCCTGGGTCGCCGAAGGCGGCTATGAGCCGGTCGCGGAGGAGCTGTTCAACGCCGTCGATGTCGACGGGTATTTCCTCGAATATGACAGCCCGCGCGCGGGAGACTTCAAGCCGCTGCGGTTCGTGCCGAAAGGCAAGATCGTGGTGCTGGGCCTCGTCACGACCAAGCGGCCCGAGCTCGAGACCAAGGACGAGCTGAAGCGCCGCATCGACGAGGCGGCGCGCTACATGCCGCTCGATCAGCTGGCGCTATCGCCGCAATGCGGATTCTCGAGCACCGTCCAGGGCAACAAGGTCACCGTCGACGACGAGGTGAAAAAGCTCCGCCTCGTCGTCGAGGTCGCGCGCGAGGTCTGGGGCTAGTCCGCCTCAAACCGGTAGAACCGCCCGAACTTCATCACGGGCTCGTCGGAAAGGCCGAAGAGCTGGCTATCGCTCTCGGCGTGGTGCTCGAACTTGGTCCAGCTCGGCACGATGAAGGTGTCGCCGGGGCGCCACTTGAAGCGGTCGTCGCCGATGATGCTCTCGCCGGCCCCTTCGACGCAGCTGAAGACCAGGTTGGCGGTCGACCGCTGGCGTCGTGTCTTCGCGCCCGCGGCAAGCCGTTCCATGGTGAGCAGCATGGTCGGCATTGTGGGCGCTTCGAGCACGATGCGGGGACCGTGGAAGCCCTCGTTGTCCGCGATCGCGCGGTCGAGCCGGCGGGCGATCTCGTCCTTGGGGAAGCGATAGGGCGAGGTCGTGACGGACTTCACGTTCGGCTCGAACTTCAGCGGATGGTCCTCGTAGAACATGCCCTCGTAGAGTTGCACCAGCGGCACGTCGAGCCCGTCGAGCCAATAGGCCGGCTCGTCGCCGTCATGCCCATGCTCGTGCCAGGACCAGCCGGGGGTCAGCACGACGTCGCCCGTCTCCATCGGTGTCTTCTCGCCGTCGACGGTCGAATAAGAGCCATGCCCTTTGATGATCACGCGCAGCGCATGCATGGAATGGCGATGGGAAGGCGCCTTTTCGCCGGGGAGGATCATCTGATAGGCGGCGACCAGGGTCCGCGTTGTCATCCCGCGCTGACCGCCCGCAGGATTGCGCATCACGAGGTTGCGGCGCTCGGCGAGCGAGACGTCGATAAGGCGGCCGGCCGCGTCGAGCGCCGCCTTGCATTCCTCATAACGCCAATGCGCGGGCACGAAGGCCGACTGCGCCTTGTCCGCCGGCGCCGTCTCATCCCGCCGGAGCCAACCCGGCGTCATGTTGAGCTTCTGCGCCTCCGAATAGAGCACGTCGAGCGAGGGAGCGTTGCGGATTGCTTCGATCTTGTCGGGTGTCGCGCCATCGGCCATGGGATGCACTCCTGTGCGGTTGCCGCCATTCTGCCCGAAACCGGGCCGGCGCGGAACCCCATTGACCGTGCCGTGTCCCCCGCTCCAACAATCCGGCCGGATCAAGGGGAACGGAGCGGGCGATGAAATGCTATGAGCTGCAAGGCACGAGCGGGCTCGACGCGCTGAAATCGGCGGAGCGGCAACGGCCGGTCGTCGGCCCCAACCAGGTGCTGGTCCGCGTCCACGCCGCGTCCCTCAACTATCGCGACGTGATGATCGCAGGCGGCGGTTATGCACGGGGGGTGAAGCTTCCTCTCATTCCGCTGTCGGACGGGGCGGGCGAGATCGTCGAGACCGGCAGCGCCGTCGCCCGCGTGAAGAAGGGCGATCGGGTGTGCGGCACCTTTTTCCAGCGCTGGATCGCCGGCCCTTCGCGGCCCGACATCCAGGAAGCCGCGCTGGGCGGATCGGCCGACGGGATGCTGACCGAGTTCGCGCTGCTCGAGGGCGACGGCGTCGTTCCGGTGCCGGAGCATTTCTCCTACGAGGAGGCGGCAACCCTGCCCTGCGCGGCGCTCACCGCGTGGCACGGGCTCGTCGTGGCGGGAGGCGTCAAGCCGGGCGATGCCGTGCTGCTCTTGGGTACGGGCGGCGTCTCGATCTTCGGGCTGCAATTCGCGCGCCTCGCCGGGGCCCAGACGATCGTCGTCTCATCCAGCGACGCGAAGCTCGCGCGCGCCCGGGAATTGGGCGCCGCCGAGACCATCAACTCCAAATCCGTGCCGGAATGGCAGGACCGCGTGCGTGCCGCGACCGGCGGCCGCGGTGTCGACCACGCGCTTGACGTGACCGGCGGCGAGACCACCGCGAAGTCGCTGGCGGCGCTTGGCCAGGCCGGACATATCGCCATCATCGGCGCGCGGAGCGGCCCGGGCGGCGAGCTCGACCGGCGGCAGATCCTGACCAAAGGGCTGCGCGTCAGCGGCATCAATGTCGGCAGCCGCGCCATGTTCGAGGCGATGAATCGCGCGATCGCGGTCGCGCGGCTGAAGCCGGTCGTCGATCGCGTGTTTCCGTTCAACGAAGCGCTTGCGGCCTATCGCGATTTCGCGACCGGAAGCCAGTTCGGCAAAGTCGTCATCAGGGTCGACTAGCCGGCGGTGATGCCGCCGTCGATCGGAATGCACGTGCCCGTGATGAAGCTCGACGCCGGCGAGGCGAGCAGCAGCGCCAAGCCCTTCAGCTCGTCGGGCTTGGCCATGCGCCGCAGGGGCACGATCTGCTCGAACTGCCGCGCCACGCTGGGATCGCGGTGGAGGCGGCCGCCGGCGATGTTGGTGAGGAAAGGCCCGGGCGCGATCGCGTTGATGCAGACATCGTAAGGCGCCAGCTCCAGCGCCGCGAGACGCACAATGTTGATCACCGCGGCCTTGGTGGCTGCATAGGCGTAGCCTACCATGTATTCGGCTTTCATTCCGGCGACCGAGGCCGTCGCGATGATGCGGCCCGAGCGCTGTTTCTTCATCGGGATGGAAGCGGCGCGGATCGTCTCGAACACGCTGGTGAGGTTGACCCCGAGAACTTCGTTCCACTTGGCGGCCGAGACGGCGTCGAGCTGTCCCTCTTGGGTGCGGATGCCGGGCCCGGCGCTGATGCCGGCATTAGCAAAAGCGACGTCGAGCCGGCCGTGACGCGCCACGACGCGCTCGACCACAGCGCCAAGTGCCGCGGAGTCGGCGACGTCGACCTGCTCGCCGGAGACTTTGCCGCCATCCTTGGCGAGACGTGAGACCGCGGCGTCGAGCGCGGGCGCATCCCGGTCGACCAGAGTGACGACGGCGCCGTTCTCGGCCATCACCTCGGCCATGGCGAGGCCAAGCCCGCTGCCGGCGCCCGTGACGATGGCGACGCGGTCCCGGACGTCAAATATCTGACTTGCGATCATGAGCGGATCTCCTCCCGATGGTTAGTCGGCGGCAAGCTCGACGACGGCCTCGCGGAGCCGGTTGGCGACGGCCTGGGGCACGCCGGCGGCCAAAAGCGTGTCAGGCGCGATGGGCGCCCCGAACCGGACACGGATCGGATGGCGCTTCCGGCGCCCGCCCCACGGCCAGGCTTCATAGCTCCCTTCGATCGCGACCGGCACGACCGGGACCCGGTGCCGGTCGAGCAAGACACCCACGCCGGGCAGGAACGCCTGCATCTCGCCCGTGCGCGTGAGACCGCCCTCGGGAAACCAAACCAGGGCGCCGTCGCGCGCGAAGACTTGGGCGCCCAAGGCAAGGCTGCCGCTGCCGCCGCGCGACTGGTCGACCGGCACGATCTGCGCCACGCGGCTGAACAGGCGCCGCAGCGGTGTGGTGAAGAGCATGCCGGTCCAGCCGCCCCACCACGTCTCGGCGAAAAGGCCTGCCGGCAGCGCCGCCGCCACCGCGAAAGGGTCGAGATAGCTCTCATGATTGGGGCAGATCAGCACCGGCCCATGCGGGGGCAGGTTTTCCTGCCCTTCGACCGTGAGGTGGTACCAGCGGCGCATCACAGCCCGCATCAGCGCGGTCAGCGCGTGCCGCAGCAATAAATGCGCGGCGTTGAGATGCGGCAATGCGGGCGGTGGAGCTTCGGGCGCGGTGCCGACCCGGCCTTTTGAGTCGCGCGCCTCGCGCAGCAGGTCGCGGACCGTAACAATGCGCCCGATCTCCTGCTCCGTCAGACGGACGCCGCAGGCGCGCTCGAGTGCCAAGGTCAGATCGACCCAGGCGAGAGAATCGACACCAAGATCGAGCTGGGGACTCATGTCGAGCGCCACGGTGCGCGGTGCAAAGCGTTCGGCGAGGAAGCGCCACACCTCGGCCGGGACGGGCTCGGCGAGGAGCGCCTTGTCGTCGGCGTTGAGCTCGACCGGCGCGGCGTCCTGATGGCCGGAGAGCGCCTGCTCGTAAAGCTCCTTCACGAGATGGCGCCGCAGCTTGCCAAGCTGCGTGCGCGGCAGCTTGTCGCGCGCTACGGCAAAGCCCGACGGCCGCGCATGGCTCGGCAGCGTCCGGCCTTGGTCGGAGAGCGCATCGCGGATGAATTCCCGCATCCGCACCGCCCCCGTCTCGCGGAACGCGTCGAGGTCCGGCACGACGAGCGCCACCAGCGCGCCCTGTCGCGCGAACAAAGCGATCTCCTTGATCAGGCGGTGCTCGGCATAGACCGCCTCGACCGGCTCGGGATAAAGCTTCTTGCCGTCGGCGAGCACAATGGTCTCGGAGACGCGGGCGACGATGGTCAGATAGCCGTCCTGATCGATGCGCCCGAAATCGCTGGTGCGGAACCAGCCATCGGCGGTGAAGGCGCGCGCCGTGGCCTCGGGCTCGCCTTCATATCCCGTGAAGACCGAAGCGCCGCGCGCCTCGATCTCTCCGGTCCCATCGGCATCGACATTGACAAGACGCAGCTCGACGCCCGGAAGCGCCTGTCCCGCGGTGCCCACGCGCGCGCGGCCAGGACGGTTGAAGGTGAGGATCGGCGAGGTCTCGGTCAGGCCATAGCCGCTCAGCACCTCCCAGCCCAGCGTGGCGAGCATGCGCTCGGTCTCCTCGTCGAGGCGCGCGCCGCCCGACACGAAAAGGCGCAAGCTCGGCCCGAACTGACGGTGCAGGGTTCCGAACAAGACTCGTCCCGCACCCGTGCCAAAGATTGGTTGGAGCCATGACGACAGAGCCAGGAACGCGCGTGCGATCTGAGCCAGCGGGAAGCGTTGCGCCTTCATGCGCTGACGGATGCCGCTCATGAAGGCTTCGTAGAGGCGCGGCACGCCCAGGAGCACGCTGACCTTGCCGTTGCGCAGCGCCGACAGCATTTCCGGACCGCTGACCCCGGAGGGCAGGACCAGCGCCGCGCCGCAGGTCAATCCGGTCAACATGCCGACCGTGAGCGAATAGGCATGGTGCAGCGGCAACGGCAAGAGCGCGCGGTCGCCGGCGGATGCGATCCGCTCGCCCGCAAGCGCCTCGATATTGGAGAGGAGGTTGGCGTGGGTGAGCGGCACCGGCTTGGGCGTGCCGGTGGTGCCGGAGGTGAAGAGCAGCACGGCGACATCCCCGGGCTTCGGCGCCGCAAAGAGCGAGGACGCGGCGGGCATGGCCAGCGGCAAGCGGTCGAGCACGATCGCGGGACACGGAAGATGCGACGCGCGCGCTTCCGTCGTGAAGGCGAGCCGGCATCCCGCCTTTTCGACGAGCGACGCCGCATCGCCATCACTCAAGAGCGCGTCAAGCGGCACCGCCGCCGCGCCGGTTGCGACGATCGCCCAGAAGGCGGTGATCCAGTGGGCGCTGCCGGGCGCGAGGATGGCAATCCGCGCGCCAGGACCGCCTACCCCGCGCGCGATCAGATCGTGCGCAAGCGTCTCCGCTGCCGCGGCGAGCGCCGCAAAGCTCGTCACATGCTGTTCTTCGCCGACAAAGGCGATGATGGCGGGCGCATCCCCGCGCGCGGCGAGGCGTCCGAACAGAGTCTGCAACGTATCGCCGGTGGCCACGCGCCCTCCGCAACCCGGCGCGAGACCGGGGCCGCGTGTTATAGCAGACCGCGCTTGCGGACGAGAGCGTTACTGCGGCGCGAATTCGAGCCGCGCAAGCTCCGTTTGCACGCTATTTCCCCGGCGGGCGGTAGGGCACCGTCTTCTTGAAGGCCTTGTCCACCTCGTCGGCGGTCATCAGCTGGGTGGTCCTGGTGTGCACGAGCCCGGACGACGAGATCGTCAGCGCAAGCGCCGCGGCCGTGTTTGCATCGGGCAAATCCATGACGACGATCGCATCGCGCTCGCCGAACGACCAATAGAACACCTCGACCGTGCCGCCAAGATCCTTGATGAGCTTGCTGATCACCGCCTTGCGGCTGGTGGCCTTCTGCTCGCGCAGTCCCTTGAGCCCCTCGGCCGTATAATTCGCCTCGATCAAATATTTTGTCATGGTTGCTTCTCCCCCACCGAATTTGATCGACCCTATGCGTCGATGGTCTCGCGGAAGAATTCCTTCATCGCAATCCACGAGCGCTTGTCGGCCCGCTCGTCATAGGCGGCCGGGCCGGGGACGCCCTTTGGCAAATTGTAGTTGGTGAAAGTGTGCTTGGCGCCGCCATAAGCGACCAATTGCCAGTCCGCGCCGGCCTCGGTCATCTCTTTCTCGAACGCGGCGACCTCTTCGGGCGGGACGACCGGATCGGCAGCACCGTGAAGCGCCAGCACCTTCGCCTTTACCGTCTTCGCCGGCGCCGGCGTCGCGAACTGACCGTGGAAGCTGACCACGCCCACGACCGGCATCCCGGCGCGCGCCATCTCGATCACCACCATGCCGCCGAAGCAATAGCCGATCGCGGCGATCTTCGAGGTGTCGACGCTTCCATGCCCGCGAAGCTGATCAAGCCCGGCCTGGGCGCGGGCCCGAAGCAAAATGCGGTCCTTGTAATAGGGCTCGGAAATCTTCGCGCATTCCTCCATCGTCTGGGCGCGAACGCCCTTGCCGAAAATGTCGGCCGCGAACGCGACATAGCCCAATTCCGCCAGCATGCGTGAACGCTGCTGCATGTAGGACTGCATGCCGTTCCATTCATGCACGACGAGGACGCCCGGCCGCTTGCCGGGCTTCGCGTCATCGTAGGCGAAAAAGCCCTCGCAGTCGGTCGCGTCTTGCTTGTAGGTGACGAGCTGGGTCTTGATCATGATGCCCCTCCGTTAAGACCGCTTTCCCCTTCTGGTGATTGGCCGGAATGGTGTACCAAGTTCGCCCGAGGGACAAGAGGAGCGATGCCGTGGCGGAAAAACCTGACGACACCGCGCGCCGGCTGACCGAGGCGCGCGGCTATTTCTATCCCGAATGGGAATATCTCGCCGAGCGCGATCCCGAGTTTCTCGACGCCTATAACCGGCTTTCGGGACTGGGGCTTCTGCATGACGGGGTGCCGCGCGAAGGCAAGGCGCTCGCGGCCAAGTACCGCGAGCTCGTCGCCATCGGCGCGATGATCGGCCAGGCCCGCATGTGGGGCGTCAAATCGCACATGGAGCGGGCGCTCCGGCTCGGCTGCACCGAGCAGGAGATTCTCGAGGCGCTGGAGGCGGCGCTCATCCCGGTGGGATCGCCGCCTTTTCGCCAAGCGGTCAATATCCTGATGCAGGTGGTCGGCTGGAAATCTGCCGCCGAGCGCCGCGGCTGACGGCTCCTATTTCTTCGGCGCCGCCTTGAGCCGGAACGGCTCGTAGGTGGGCTTGTAGCTCTTTTCGTCGAGAAACTGGGAGAGGCCGGTGGCGTAGGAATTTTCCTGGTCCCCAACGCGGATCGCCTGGCTCTTCGCCATCAGGTAGTCATAGGACTGGTCGAAGTCCATGCGACGCACGTGGCGGATCGCCTGCTTCGTCGCGCGCAGCACGTTGGGGCTTTTCTTCATCAGATCCTGCGCCAGCTCGACCACGGCGGCTTCGAGATTGGCCTTGGGCACCGCGAAGTTGATCATGCCAATGCGCGCCGCCTCGGTGCCGTCGAACGGCTTGCCGAGGCTCGCGTAATAGAGGGCATGGCGCGGCAGCACCATGTCGGCGACGACCTTCGAAACGAGCGCGCCCGGCAGGATGCCCCAGTTCACCTCGCTGAGCGAGAAGGTCGCGTCCTCCGCCGCAATGGCGAAGTCGGTCGCCAGAAGCTGCATGAAGGCGCCGCCGACGCAATAGCCTTGGACCATCGCGATGGTGGGCTTGTCGTACTGATAAAGCCGCGCCCAGCGCCAGCGGTTCGCGGCCTCGGCCGCCTTCTTGCGCTCGCGCGGCTTTCCCTCGAGCTCGCGGAAAAACAGCTTCAGATCCTGCCCTGCGCTGAAATTGCCGCCGGCGCCCGTCACCACCACGACCTTCACCGCGGGATCGACCTCCATCTCTGCAAGCGCGTCGTCCATGTCGAAATGAAGCTGCGGGCTCATCGCGTTGCGCTTTTCCGGCCGGTTCATGGTCGCCCAGCCGATCCCGTCCTTGATCTCGACCTTCACGCATTCGTATTTGTAGTCGGCCATGTCCTCGTCTCCTTATCCGAAGCTGCGCAGCACATGCCGCGCCAGGGTCATCTTCAGAATCTCGATCGGGCCCTCGGTGATCATGAAGCTGCGCTGGTTGCGCCAGAATTTCTCGATTGGCAGATCGGTGGTGAGGCCGATCCCGCCATGGATCTCCATGCAGCGGTCGGCCGCCTCGAACGACTTGGTGTCGCCGAAGATCTTGGCCATGTAGGCCTCGACGCGCACATCCTCGCCGCGGTCCTGCTTCGCTGCCGCCTGGTACACCATGAGCCGCAGCATGTGCAGGTCCATGAACGCATCGACCAGCATCCACTGCACCGCCTGCCGATCGGCCAATGGCCGCCCGAACGTCACGCGCTGCTTTGCATAGCTCGTGCCGAGCTCGAGGCAGCGCTCGATCACGCCGATGCCGCGCGCGCCGTGGCGGATGCGGCCTGCGTTGATCCAGTTCTGCGCGAACTTGAAGCCGTCGCCCTCGGCGCCGATGCGCTGCTCGGCGGGGACCTTCACGTCCTCGAAGGCGATTTCCCAGGGGCGGTCGTCCATCATGGTTTCTTGCGCGCGCAGGAGCTTCACGCCCGGCGATTTCATGTCGACGAGAAAGGCCGAGATGCCGCCATGTGAGCCCTTGGCGCGGTCGGTGGCGGCGAAGACCTGTCCCCAATCGGCCTCGTCGGCGCCGGTGATGAAGCGCTTCATGCCGTTGATGACATAGTGGTCGCCGTGGCGCACCGCGGTCGTGCGCATGCTGCCTGGATCACCGCCGGCGTCGGGCTCGGTCTGGGCGAAGCACCATTTGATCTCGCCTTTGATCGTCGGGATCAGGAAACGGCGCTTCTGCGCTTCGTCGAGATGGTAGAGGATCGGGCTGACATTGGGCCCGAATATCTCGGACGCGCGCGAGGGAAGCGCGATCGAGCGCGCCATCTCGGCCCACACCACCGTCTTCGCCAAAAGGCCAAGGCCCAGTCCGCCATATTCCTGCGGCACGTCATAGTTCGCGAGGCCCAGCTCGCGGGCCTTCACCTCGAGATGGGCGCGCACCTCGGGCTTCAGCTTGTGTCCGTCGCACGCGGTGCGCTCGATCGGGATGAGCTCGCGATCGACGAATTTGCGCACCGCATCCTTCAGGAGGCGCAATTCTTCCGGCAGCTCGAAATCCATGGCGTCGCCTCCGCGTCAGTCCCGCCGCACCGGCCGCACGTCGACGGCACGCGCGCCCTCGCCCAGAGCGAGCACGATCAGCGGATTGATCTCGAGGTCGGAGAGGAACCGGCGGTGATCGAGGAAGAGACGCGAAAGCCCCGCCATCGCGCGAGCGGCGGCCGCGACGTCGCGAGGGGGCCGGCCGCGAAAGGCGCCCAGAAGCGGCGCGCTTTTAAGGCTCGCCAGCATCTCGGCCGCCACCGCCTCGTCGACCGGCAAGAGCCGCACGGCAACGTCGTTCAGCACTTCGACCGCGACGCCGCCAAGGCCCGCGACCATCACCGGCCCGTACTGCGCGTCCTCGCGCACGCCGATCATGAGCTCGAGCCCGTCCACCATCTCCTGCACCAGGAAGCCCGCGGTTCCCGAGCCGCCGCGCGCCGCCATTGCCTGCGCCGCCGCGCGAACCGCCTCCTTGGTGCCGAGATGAAGCGCCACGCCGCCGATCTCGGTCTTGTGCAGCGCCTGGTGTGCGAGGATCTTCACCGCGACGGGGAAGCCGATCCGCGCCGCCGCGTCGCCGGCATCGGCGGGCGTCGCCGCTTCCTCGCTCCGCGGCAACGTGATCCCGTGCTCGGCAAGGAGCCGCGCGAACGCGGCGCCGGCAAGCGCCGCGGCGGACCCCGCGGGCATCGGCAGCGGCGCCGGGCGCGTGCGCAGCGCCTCGGCATAGCGCACGAGATGCTGTGCCGCTCGCAATGTCTCGGGCAGACCCTGGATGAACGGGATGCCGGCCTTTTGCTGGAACGCGCGGCCCGCCTCGGTCACGTTCTGCGCCGTGCGGCCATAGGCGATCACGGGTTTGTCGGTCGCCGCCATCACATCGGTGAAGGGCGCCAACGGATAGCGTTCCTCCGCCGTCATCGGGAGCTGTCCCTGGATGACGAACAGGTCGACATTGGGATCGGCGACGATGATGCGGCAGATTTCGCTGAATTTTTGGGCCTGGACGCCGGTGGTGGCGCCGACATCGAGGGGATTCTCGGGTGGCAGGCCCGGGTCGATGCGGGGGCCGAGCGCCGCCGCCGTCTCCGGCGAGAAGGCGGCGAGCTCGGCGCCCTGCTCGCTCGCATAATCGAGCAGAAGACCCTTGGCGCCGCCCGAGAACCCCGCGATCGCTATGCGGCGTCCTTTCGGCAGACGCCCTTGGCCGAAGGCAAGGCATCCCTCGATCAGATCATCGAGCGTCGGGCAGCGCAGCACGCCATATTTTCGGCAAACCGCGTCGAACACCGCATCATCGCCCGCAAGCGCGCCGGTGTGACTTGCCGCCGCGGCGCGGCCGCGCGCGCTCGCGCCAAGCTTCAGAACCAGCAGCGGCTTCTTCGCGGCGAGCGCCTTCGCGGCGGCCGCCATGAACGCCTCCGGCCTTCGCACGCCCTCGACCATGCAGGCGATGATCCGCGTCGCTTCGTCCTCGACGAGGAAATTGACGTAGTCGGCAAGATCGAGATCGATCTCGTTGCCGCTCGACACCGCATAGGAAAAGGCGAGGCCGCGGGTCGCCGCTTGCTGCAGCCAGAACTGGAACGTGCCGCCGGACTGGAACACGATGCCGACATCGCCCGCGGGCAGCGTGCGCACGCGCGGCGCGGGATAAAGCAACAGCCGCTCGCGCAGCGCGATCGAGCCCATGCAATTGGGGCCGGAAACGCGCAGGCCCTTGTCGCGGCACAGCGCCTCGACCGCTTCGGCGCGGGCGCGCCCTTCCGGGTCGCCCCCTTCACCGAACCGTGCCGCATAGATCAGAGCGCATTTGAGCCCGTGCGCCGCACCGTCGGCGAGCGCCGCCGGAACATGCGGGGCCGGAATGATGGTGAGTGCGAGATCGACCGGCTCGGGCACGTCGCCAAAGCCGGGATAGACTTTCTGTCCCCACAGTTCCTGACGGCCGGGATTGATCAGATAGACGCGTGCCGGAAAATCGCAGAAGGCGAGGTTGTCGTAGATCGATTTCGACCAGCCGTCGCCGCCACGGTCGGTCGCGCCGATGATGGCGATGACCTTGGGCCGCAGCAATGACTCGACCGGCCGGAACATGGAACCCTAGCGTCTCCCTCGACCGTCATATCTGCATGGCACCGAAGGAGGTGTCAACGGAGCGCTCGGGGCGGTGTAGGATCGCTTCTATGTCGCGTCGATATGCCAAGGCCTCGGTGATGCTGTTTGCACTTGCGTGCGCCGCCTGCGGTTCGACCTCCGACATTGTCGCGCTGACGCCGGCGCAGATCGCGGCCGAGCCGACGAACGGGCTTTGTGATCAGGCTGCCGCCGCGATCGCCGACAAAGAGGCGATCCTGAGCGAGCTGCTGCGCCGCCACGCCATCACGGCCGCGCATGTCGAGGCGGTCCGCAACAGCACGGTCGTGACCGGCATGAATAGCTGCGAAACGATCGCGGCGTGGGGCCCGCCAGCGATCTATTCCAGCATGCCCGGGATCGACTATCCGGGCGACCACACCGTCTCCGGCGCAGCGATGGTCTATGACTATGGACGCCGCGGCAAGATCGGGTTCGACGCCAAAGGCTTCGTCCTCACCGTCGTGCGCTAGCTCAATTGTTGCCGCATCACGTCGAAATCATAATTGTTCCAGCCTTCGGTGATCTTGCCGTCCTTGGTTCGGATCATCGTCATGCCGGTGAACCGGACCGGCTTGCCGGAACCGGCCTGGGTGCCGGTCACAAGGCAGCGCGCGGCGACACGGTCGCCATCGACGAGGGCGTCCTCAACCTCGACCCTGAAGCTCGAGAAACCCGCGAGAAGGTTGCGATGAAACGCCTTGAAGGCGGCCGGCCCCCGAACCTCGTTGCCGTGCTCGTCCGTGAGGCCATGAGCGATGCAGTCGGGGGCCAGAAGCTCGTCGATCGCCTCTTGCCGGCCCTTGTTCCAGACCTCGTCGAACCAGTGATGGAGCAGCGTCGGAACATCCGTCATCTTTCCCCTCCCACAGGTCAAGATCATTCGTCGCCCAAATCGGCACCTGGCAACGCGCATTGCCAACGGGGGCTGTTTTCACGCTAAGATGGCGGCAGAGCGCCGGCAATACTGAAAAAGGCCGGGCGCGTGGTAGGGAGGATCGAAATGTCTGGGACAAGCATGTCGTGGTCGCGTCGCGGCGTCATCGCCGGCCTCGCGGGATTGGCGAGCGTTGGGACATCACGGGTCTTGCGCGCGGCGCCTTCGGGCGCGCCGATCCGAGTCGGCCAGACCCTTTCGCTCACCGGCCCGTTCGCGCAGACCGGCCTCGTCCACAAGCTCACCAGCGAGATCTTCGTCGCGCAGTTGAACGCAAAGGACGGCTTGCTTGGCCGGCCGGTCGAATATGTGCTGCTCGACGACCAGTCGAAGCCCGATGTCGCGCGCACCCTTTACGAACGGCTCGTCACCTCGGACAAGGTCGACTTCATCCTCGGCCCTTATGGCACGGCCGCCATCCTCGCCGCGATGGGCGTGGCGCAGCGCTACAAGAAAATCTTCATTCAGAACACGATGGGCGTGCCCAGCATGGCAACCTACGAGTGGCATTTCTCGGCCCTCGTGTCGGGCGACAAGCCCGACAAGACGCTGCCAGAGCTTCTCTATGCTGCTTATGACAGCACCGGCCATCCGCCGAAGTCGATCGCCATCGTGTCGAATAAATATCCCTCGGCCCTGTTCATGGCGTCAGGCACCGAGAAGGCATTCGCCGCGCGCGAGGTGAAGGTGGTTGCCCATCTCGAATACGAGGTCGGCAACCGCGACTATGGCGCCATCGCCGCGCGGATCAAGGATGCCAACCCCGATCTTCTGTGGGTGGGATGTCTTGGCGTCGAAGGCAACCAGATCCTCGAAGCCTTGGGCCAGCTTCAGTACAAGCCGCCGCGTCATTATTACCTCTATCCGTCCTCGGGGCCGCTTGCGCTGCTGCCGGCTGCCGACGGCGCCGTATCGCTCACCAATTTCGAGGACGTGGCGCCCTACAACACGACGCCCGTCGGAGCGGAGTTCACGCGCCTCTTCCACGAGAAGGCGCTCGCGGCGAGCCTGCCCTTCCCTTATGCGGATTCCCAGGCCGCCAACGAATATGCCGGCTGGCAGATCCTGACCACGGCGGTCGAGGCGACCAAAAGCCTGGACGATGCGAAGCTCGCGGCCTGGCTCAACGACGCGACGATCGACACGATTGTCGGCCGCCGCGATTTCAAGGGCAAGTGGCACACGAGCTCGCGGGACCAAGAGGATCTGCGTCAGATCCAGAATGGCAAATGGGTCGCCGTTTGGCCCAAGGAGCATGCCACCCCAGGCGTCAAGCTGCTCGCCCCCTGAGCGCGCCGGCACGCGAGGACGATTTTGCCGTCCGCGACCCTCCTGACGCAGTCGCTCATCACCGGCGTGCTGGCGGGCGCGCTTTACGGCCTGCTGGCGCTGGGATTGAGCCTGAGCTGGGGCCTTTTGCGGCTCGTGAATATCGGCCATTTCGCGATGGCGCTGTTGGGCGCCTATCTCACCTGGTACCTGGGCTCGGCGCTCGGAATTCCGCCTTACGTGTCGGGGCCGGTCATCGTCGCCGCGTTCTTCCTTTATGGCGTCGCGCTTCATTGGGTGTTCATGCGCTTCCGCGTGGCCGAGATGGCGTCGATGCTGATCACCTTCTCGATCGCGGTGTTCCTTGAATCGGTGATCCAGGCGCTTTGGACCGCCGATTTCCGCCGTTATGAGACGGCCTGGGCATCGAGCTCGGTGGTGGTCGGACCGTTCTTCGTGCCGACCCTCAACCTCGCCGCCGCGATCATGGCGTCGGTGCTGGCAGTACTGACCTGGGCGTGGCTGCGCTGGACCTATGTGGGCAAGGCGCTGCGCGCGGGCGCCGAGGACGCGCCGATCGCCGCCGCGTTCGGCATCAATCACCGCCGTCTGTCCTATATCTTGTCGGGCGTCTGCGCCGCCTATGCGGGTGTCGCGGGCGTGTTCATCGCCCTCATCGCGACCTTGGCGCCGTCCGAGATCTGGACCTGGGTCGGCGTGGTGTTCGCCGTGGTGATCATCGGCCGGCTCGGCAATCCGCTGGGCGCGCTTGCCGGCGGCGTGCTGATCGGCGCGTGCGAAGCAACCACCATGGCGGTCGCCGATCCGGCCTGGGCGCCGCTCGTCTCGTTCTCGGTCCTGATCGCGCTGCTTCTGTTCAAGCCGCGGTGGATATGAGCGGCATCCGCCCCTTGCCGGCCCTGGTCGTTTTGGCGCTCGCGGCGCTGCTCGTCGCCGTGCCGGCTTTGGGCCTGCCGGCTTTCTATGTCTCGTTCCTGTACGTCGCCTGCAACTGGGTCTCGCTGGCGACGAGTTGGGCGATGCTCTCGGGCTATGCCGGCTATTGGAGCTTTGGCCATGCCGCATTCTTTGGCGTCGGCGTCTATGCCGCCGGCACCTTGGCGGCAAAGCTGGGCGTGCCGTTCCTGCTGACCATTCCGGCCGCGGCGGCTCTCTCTGCGCTGTTGGGAGCCGCGGTCGGCTTCGTGGTGTTCCGAGTGAAGCGGCTCCGTGGCGAGTTGTTCGCCCTCATGACCATCTCGGTCACGGCAGTGGTAGCGACCATCATCTCCAACACGCCGATCGATGGCGGCAGCGGCGTCTATCTGATCGGCGTGGCACTCCCCGAGCTTTTCGGCTCGCAGAACGGAACGATCTATCTCCTGGGGCTCGGCATGGCGGTCATCGCGATGGCGTCCTCCTATGCGGTCGCGCATTCGCGGCTGGGGCTTGGCCTCTTCGCCATCCACGACGACGAGGACGTGGCCGAGGTGAAGGGCGTGCCGACCTTCCGCTACAAGCTCGCGGCCTTTGCCCTCTCCGCCGCAATCGCAGGCGCGGTTGGCGCGGTCTATTCGATCTATGTGAGCTACGTGACCGTCAGCGAGACGTTCGAGATCACCGTGACCATGTATCCGGTGGTGATGACGATCCTCGGTGGCGCGCGCAATTGGGCCGGCCCCGCGCTCGGCGCCGTCATCGTCACCTCGGCGCTCTATGGCCTGGCAAGCGGACCCCAGGCCTATCTTGGCCGTGGAGCGATCGCGATCGGGCTCGTGCTGGTGATCCTGCTGCTGCCGCAAGGCGTGCTGACCAGCATCGTCAATCTATGGCACCGCCGCCATCCGCGACGGATCGTCGTGCCGTCGCGCGTGGCGCCCGCGATCGCGACGCCGCCCCGTAGCGGCCCGGCGGCCGTGGCGCTCGATTGCCGCGGCGTGACCAAGGCGTTCGGCGGGATCCAGGCCTTGAAGGGTGTGACCTTGGCAGTCAATGCCGGCGAGATTTTGGGCCTCGTGGGACCGAACGGCTCGGGGAAATCGACGCTTATCAACGTGATCACGGGCCATTACCCGATCGACCGCGGCTCGATTGCGTTCGAGGGCGCGCGGATCGACGCGTTGCCGGCCCATCGCGTCGCTGCGCTCGGCATCGCGCGTTCGTATCAGATACCGCGCCCGTTCAACCACCTCTCGGTTCTAGACAACGTAGCGCTCGCCGCGCGCTTTGGCACCGCGCACCAGCCCGGCGGAGAGGCCGCCGCCGAGGCGATGCACTGGCTCGATTATACCGGTCTTGCG
>DATJLY010000234.1:0-2983 GCA_035509095.1 Allostellaceae bacterium
CTGGTCGCGGCCATGGGCGTCCCCCATCAGCGCTTCCGACCGGGTGGCGATCCATTTCACCGGCCGGCCGACCTTGCGCGCGGCCCATACGCACACCGCTTCCTCGCAGTAGATCTGGCCCTTCATGCCGAAGCCGCCGCCCACGTCGCGCGCCACCACGCGGATCTGGCTTTCCGGCACGTGCAGAATCTGGTGCGAGAGTCCGTGCCGGATGCCGTGCGGGTTCTGGGTGCTGGTATAGAGCGTGTAGCGCTCGGTGCCCTCGTCCCAATCGGCAAGACACCCCCGCGGCTCCATGGTGAAGGCGTTGAGACGGTTGTTGAAGAGCTCGAGCTTGGTCACGTGCGCCGCCTTGGCGAAGGCGGGATCGACCGCGTCGACATTGCCCATGCGCAGGGTGAACGAGGTGTTGTTCGGCGCGCCCTCATAGACCAGCGGTGCGCCGGGGGCGACGGCATCCGTGGCCATCACCGTGGCCGGCAGCACGTCGTAGTCGATCGCGACCAGCTCCGTCGCGTCGCGCGCTTGTCCTTCGGTGAGGGCGATGACGACCGCCACCCGCTCGCCGACATAGCGCACGCGATCGGTGGCCAGCGGATAGCGATGGGTGCGATATCCCTTCGGACCGCCCATATCCTCCGGCATCGCCTCGGGATCGAGGGTGCCAAGCTTGTCGGCGACCCAATCCTGGCCGGTCAGCACCGCGAGCACGCCGGGCGCCGCTTCCGCGGCCGCCTTATCGATCGACTTGATCGCCGCGTGGGCGTGCGGGGAATAGATGAACGCCGCATGGGTCTGTCGCGGCAGGTCGATGTCGGCGACATAGTGCCCGCGGCCGGTGAGGAACCGGGGGTCTTCTTTGCGGGCCACCGATTGGCCGATTCCGAACTGCATGTCGAAGTCCTCCCTGTCACTCCGAACGCCTGAGCGGCGGAGCCTAACATCGTTCCGTTTCGGGCGACACAGCGTCTATGAAGGCCGCGCCCCGGCCCCCGAATTTCTAGACAATTGATAATCGGAATTGCGTTCGGGCCGGCATCTGTTCCGGTGCTGTGGTCTCGAACGTCGCGCCCCGGGGCGGTGGAAATTGGAGCCGCTTCGCATCACCCGTCGCCCGGCCTCGCGATGAACGATAAATACGTACAATATAGGCTCGGCCAATGCCAGGGTCAAGGCGCGACGTGGCAGAACCCGGGCGTTACGTCTTCACGCCCTGACCCTGCTCCAGCGCCTCGCTGGCCTCCATCCATCGCGTTTCGGCCATTGCGAGGCGCTGCTCGATATCGGCGCGGGCCTTCATGAGCGCCGCGACGTCGCGGCCGGCCCCTTCATAGCTCGCAGGATCGTGCAGGGTCCCGTCGATCTCGGCCCGCTGCTTCTGAAGGCGCGCGATGTCGGCCTCCGCCGCTTTCACCTCGCTGCGCAGGGATTGCGTGCGCTCGCGCGCCTGAGCGGCGACGCGGCGATCGTCCCGGCGGGTCGCCTGCTTCGCTGGTGCCGATGTGCCTTCGCCCAGCACCGTGTCGCGATAATCGTCCAGGCTGCCGTCGAATTCCCGCGCCGTGCCGCCCGCGACCAGCACAAGCCGGTCCGCCAGCAGTTCGAGCAGATGGCGGTCGTGGCTGATGACCACGACGGCGCCTGAATAATCGTTCAGCGCCTCGACCAGCGCCTCGCGCATTTCCACGTCGAGATGGTTGGTGGGCTCGTCGAGCACGATGAGGTGCGGCGCTTCGCGCGTCAGAAGGGCCAGCGCAAGCCGCGCGCGTTCGCCGCCGGAAAGCTTGCCGACCTCGACAAGCGCCATGTCGCCCGAAAAGCCGAACCGCCCAAGCTGCGCGCGCACGGTCTCGGGCCGCGCGTCGGGCAGCGCCCGGCCCATATGCTGAAGCGGCGTGTCGCCCGGCACCAGATCTTCGATCTGATGTTGCGCGAAATAGCCCACCCTAAGCTTGTTGCTCGCGGTCATCGTGCCGGCCATCGGCTTCAACTCGCCGGCGAGCAGGCGTGCCAAGGTCGTCTTGCCGTTGCCGTTGCGGCCGAGGAACGCGATCCTGTCGTCCGGGTCGATGCGCATGTCGATCCGGGAGAGAACCGGCCGGCCGGCGCCATAGCCAACCGCGCAGCGTTCGAGCGTGATGAGCGGCGGACGCAGATCGTCGGGATTGGGAAAATCGAGCGTCAGCACGGTCTCGTTGTGCAGGGCGATCGGCGGCTCCATGCGCGCCAGGGCCTTCATGCGGCTTTGCGCCTGCCGCGCCGTGTGCGCCTTGTAGCGCCAGCGATCGATATAGGCCTGGAGCTTCTGGCGCCGTGCGTCCTGGCGCGCGGCCTGCGCCTCGGCCAAGCTGCGCCGTTCGCGCCGCTGCCGTACGAAGGCGTCGTATCCGCCTGAATAAAGCGTGGTCTTGCCACCCTCGAGATGCAGGATGGTATCGACCACGTTGTTGAGAAGGTCGCGTTCGTGGCTCACCACGATCACGGTGCCGCGGTAGGACGCAAGAAACGATTCGAGCCAGATCGCCGCTTCGAGGTCGAGATGGTTCGACGGCTCGTCGAGCAGCAACAGGTCGGGCGCCGCGAACAGCACCGCCGCCAGCGCGACCCGCATGCGCCAGCCGCCGGAAAACGAGGCGAGCGGCTCATTCTGCGCCGCCGTGTCGAATCCCAACCCGGCGAGAATCCGCGCCGCCCGCGCGGGGGCGGCGTAAGCGTCGATCGCCGCAAGCCGCTCCTCGATCTCGGCGATCCGGTGATGCTCGGTGGTTTCGGCGGCCTCGTTGAGAAGGCTCGTGCGCTCGTGATCGGCGGCAAGCACGGTGTCGATCGGCGTGGCCGCACCGCCAGGCGCGTCCTGGGCGAGATAGCCGATGCGGGTGTCGCGCGGCATGTCGATCGCGCCGCCATCGGCCTCGATCATGCCGGCGATCACCTTGAGCAGGGTGGACTTGCCCGCGCCATTGCGGCCCACGAGACCGACGCG
>DATJLY010000235.1:0-5859 GCA_035509095.1 Allostellaceae bacterium
CCGGCTTCGAGCAGCGGCGCGCCGCCGCGTCGCGTCAGGGAAGGCTGCGCGGCCTTGGGGTCGCGAGCTATATCGAGGCGTGCGGCGTCGCACCCTCGGCGGTCGCCGGCGCCTTGGGCGCGCGGGCCGGTCTCTACGAAGTCGGCGAGATCCGGGTCAATCCGACCGGCAGCATCACCGTCATGACCGGAACCCACAGCCACGGTCAGGGCCACGAGACGACTTTCGCGCAACTCGTGTCCGAGCGGCTGGGCGTGCCGATCGAGAATATCGAGGTCGTGCACGGCGACACGACGAAGACGCCGTTCGGCATGGGAACCTACGGCTCGCGCTCGCTGCCGGTCGGCGGTTCGGCGATCGCGCAGGCGCTCGACAAGGTGGTGAACAAGGGACGCAAGATCGCGGCGCATCTCCTCGAAGCCGCCGAGGCCGATATCGAGTTCCAGGACGGCAAGTTCACGGTCGCCGGCACCGATCGGTCGAAGTCGTTCGGCGAGATCGCGTTCGCGGCCTATGTCCCGCACAATTATCCGCTCGACGTGCTCGAGCCGGGCCTCGACGAGACCGCCTATTACGATCCGAAGAACTTCACCTATCCGTCGGGAACCCACGTGTGCGAGGTCGAGATCGACACCGACACGGGCGACGTGCGGATCGTGAACTTCACCGCGGCCGACGATTTCGGGCGCATCGTCAATCCGATGATCGTCGAGGGCCAGGTGCATGGCGGGCTCGCACAGGGCATCGGCCAGGCACTTTTGGAGGAATGCCGCTATGACGGCGCGAGCGGGCAGCTCGTCACCGGCTCGTTCATGGATTACTGCATGCCGCGCGCCGACAACCTGCCCTCCTTTTCCGTCTCGACGCACGGCACGATGTGCACGCACAACCCGCTGGGCGTCAAAGGATGCGGCGAGGCCGGCGCCATCGGCGCGCCGGGTGCGGTCATGAACGCCGTTCTCGACGCGCTCGGCCCGCTGGGCGTAGCGACGCTCGACATGCCCGCGACGCCGGAGAAGATCTGGCGCGCGATTTCATCTGGCCGCAAGGCCGCCTGAGCCAAGGGGATCAAGGGAGCGAACCATGTACAATTTCGAATATCAGCAGGCCAAGAGCGTCGCCGACGCGTCGAAGGTGCTCGCCGACAAGCCGGAGGCCAAGCTGATGGCGGGCGGGATGACCCTCATCCCGACCTTGAAGATGCGGCTCGCCAAACCGACCGACATTGTCGATCTCGGCAAGATCGCGGAGCTGAAAGGCGTCAAGCGCGAGGGCAACGCGATCGTGATCGGCGCGATGACGCGGCATATCGACGTCGCCAATTCCGACGTCGTGAAAAGCGCGATCCCGGCGCTTGCCGATCTCGCGGCCCATATCGGCGATCCCGCGGTGAGGAACCGCGGCACGTGCGGCGGCTCGATCGCCAACAACGATCCGGCAGCGGACTATCCTTCGGCCGTGCTGGCGCTCAACGCCACGATCATCACCAACAAGCGCAAGATCGCCGCCGACGATTACTTCAAGGGCATGTTCGAGACCGCGCTCGAGCCCGACGAGATCATCACCGCGGTGAGCTTCCCGATCCCCGAGAAGGCCGCCTATATGAAGTTCCCCAACCCCGCCTCGCGCTATGCGATCGTGGGATCCTTCGTCGCCAAGACCGGCAACACTGTCCGCGTCGGCATCACGGGAGCGGGGGCCTGCGCGTTCCGACAGAAGGACATGGAGGCGGCGCTCTCCAAATCCTTCAACCCCGACGCGATCAAGTCGATCGCGCAGAGTCAGGACGGGCTCAATTCCGACATCCACGCGAGCGCCGAATATCGCGCCCATCTCGTCGGCGTCATGACCCGCCGCGCGGTGACCAAGGCCGGCTGAGACCGGATCCGCGTCCGCGCGGGATCAAGGGCCGAGAGTCCAGTGGGGCGCCTCCGTCGCGGGAGGCGCCCCACGCTTGACAGGCTGTGCGTCGCTCATATGTAATTACGGTGGTTACGAAAGAGTGGGCGACCATGGCGAGCACTGCGCGCAAGCTCGTGCTAAAGGTGGTTCGCGTTGGGAATTCTCGTGGGGTGAGGCTGCCGAAGGTGATCCTCGACCGGTACGCCATCAACGACTCTCTGGTGGCAGAGGAGCGAGCCGAAGGGCTGCTGCTTCGCGGAACCGGAGACAAGCGGCTTAGTTGGGCGGACACCGCCAAGGAAATCGTGCGCGAGCGGGAGGATTGGAGCGACCTCGACGTTGCCGTCGCCGACGGTCTCGGTCCGGAGGAACGGTGGTAGCCGGGTCGGTCGACCGATACTCGATCTACCTTGCCGATCTCGATCCTACCCGAGGACGTGAAATCGCGAAGACGCGGCCCGTCGTCGTCGTCAGCCTTGGTGACTTGAACCGATTTCTCGATACGGTTGTCGTGTGTCCCCTTACCACGAAAACTCACCCGCGATGGCGCAGTCGGCTGCAAGTCACCTGCGCCGGACGCCGCGCGGAAATCGCGGTGGATCAGATCTGGACGATTTCAACCGGGCGCCTTGGCCGGAAATTGGATGCGCTCGACTCGTCGACGGCCGCGCGACTGCGCCAGCTCATCGTGGAGATGTACGGGAGCTGACGGCCCGCCCCCCTTGCCCGGCCCTAGCCTCTTGGAGCCCGCACGCCTGTCCGCTACATAGAGCGGAAATCGCCCCTTTCCTCTTGCCGCAAGGCCCCTCATGCCCCTTCCCGCCACGGTCAGCGATGCTCTCGCCCTTTTGGGCCGCGGCAATTATGTCGCCGATCGGAGCCTTGCCACCGCCGTCTATCTGTCCCTGACGCTGGGGCGCCCCTTGTTCCTCGAAGGCGAGGCCGGGGTCGGCAAGACCGAGATCGCCAAGGTCCTGTCGGAAACGCTGGGCCGCCGGCTGATCCGGCTCCAATGCTACGAGGGGCTCGACGTCGCGTCGGCGGTCTATGAGTGGAACTACCCACGCCAGATGATCGAGATCCGGCTCGCCGAAAGCGGGACCGAGGGGCGCGACGCGCTTGAAGAAGAGATCTTCACCGACCGGTTCCTCATCAAGCGGCCGCTGCTGCAGGCGCTTGAGCCCGAGCTCGAGGGCCCGCCCGTTCTCCTGATCGACGAGCTCGACCGCACCGACGAGCCGTTCGAGGCGTTCCTTCTGGAAATCCTCTCGGATTTTCAGATCACGATTCCCGAGATCGGCACCATCAAGGCCGAGCATCCGCCGATCGTCGTCATCACGTCGAACCGCACGCGCGAAATCCACGACGCGCTGAAGCGGCGCTGTTTTTATTATTGGGTCGACTATCCCGATGCCGAGCGCGAACGCGAGATCCTGCGCATCAAGGCGCCGGGTGCGAGCGCGGCGCTCTCTCGCGAAGTCGTGCAGTTCGTGCAGAAGCTGCGCACCCGCCAGGACTTGTTCAAGCTGCCGGGTGTGGCCGAGACGATCGACTGGGCGCACGCGCTGACGCAACTCGACGTGCTCGCCCTCACGCCCGAGGCGATCAACGACACGCTGGGCGTGCTGCTCAAGTACCAGGACGACATCGCCAAGATTCACGGCAGCGAGGCCGAACGCCTGCTCTCCCAGGTGAAAGCGGAACTCGCCGCGTCGTCCTGATGGAAGGAACCAGCCAGCCGCATCTGCCGGACGAGGGCGGACGGCTCCTCGAGAATATCATGTATTTCGCGCGCTGCCTGCGCGCGGCGGGCCTTCGCATCGGGCCGGGCAAGGTGCTGGCCGCGGTCGAGGCGGTGCGCGCCGTGGGGCTCGAGGACCGCAACGATTTCTACTGGGCGCTCCACGCCGTGTTCGTCAATCGGCACGATCAGGAAGAGCTGTTCGACCAGGCCTTTCACATCTTCTGGCGCAATCCCAAGCTGCTCGAGCGCATGCTCGGCATGATGCTGCCCGAGATCGAGGCGCCCGCGCCGGAGAAGGGGGAGGAGATGAACCGGCGCCTTGCCGAGGCGTTGAAGCCCCCAGGCCAGGGCGACGGCAAGGACGAGGACGAAGTCGAGCTCGACGCGGCGATGACCTTCTCCGACCGCGAAGTGTTCCACACGATGGATTTCGAGAAGATGTCGGGCGCCGAGATCACGGCCGCAAAGGCCGCCATCGCGCGCATGGCTTTGCCGTTGGCCGATGTGATGACGCGGCGCTTCTGGCCCGATCCGCGCGGAACCCGCACCGACATGCGGGCGAGCTTCCGCGCGCAGCTTCGTTCGAGCGCCATGATCGCGCTGAAGCGCAAGAGCCCGAAACGTCAGCCGCCGCCGCTTGTCATCATCTGCGACATTTCCGGCTCGATGAGCCGCTATAGCCGGCTCTTCATCCATTTCATGCACGCGGTCACCAACGACCGCGACCGCGTCTACACGTTCCTGTTCGGGACCCGGCTCACCAACATCACGCGGTACCTGCGCTACAAGGACATCGACGTGGCGCTCGACAAGGTGGCCGGCGCGGTCGAGGACTGGTCCGGCGGCACCCGCATCGGCGAGGCGCTTGGTGATTTCAACCGCAACTGGTCGCGCCGGGTTTTGGGCCAGGGCGCGATCGTGCTCCTGATCACGGACGGGCTCGATCGCGACGCCGGCGCCGGTATCGGCGCCGAGATGGACCGGCTGCACCGGTCCTGCCGCCGTCTCATCTGGCTCAATCCGCTGTTGCGGTACGAGGGCTTTGCGCCCAAATCATTGGGGATGAAGGCCATCCTTCCGCATGTCGACGAGTTCCGGCCGATCCACAGTCTGGAAAGCCTGGGCGAACTGGTGGCGGCCTTGAGCCGGCCCAGCGCGCGACGGCTCGAAGCGGCGGCGGCGTGGCGAGAAACGGGGTGAACAATGGAAGATAACGATCTGATTTTACAGAAGGCTGCCGATTGGCGTGGCGCCGGCAAAGGCGTTGCGCTGGCCACCGTGGTGACCACCTGGGGCTCCTCGCCCCGGCCCACCGGCTCGAAGCTCGTGGTCGATGAGGACAGCAACTTCCTGGGCTCGGTCTCAGGCGGCTGCGTCGAGGGCGCGGTCATCGGCGAGGCGCTCAAATCGATCAAGGACGGCAAGCCGCGGCTCCTTGATTTTGGCGTCACCAACGAGCAGGCCTGGGAGGTGGGCCTTGCCTGCGGCGGTAAGATCCAGGTCTTCGTCGAGCGCGTCGAATGAAGCTCGCATTTCTCCAGCGGGCGCTCGCCGCAAGCCGCGAGGGCCACAGCGCCGCGCTCCTGACCGAGCTCAAGAGCGGGCGCCAAAGCTTTGTCGAGAATGGCGTTGCAACCGGCGACGTGCCGCTCGAGCCCGCTTTGGCCGAAGCCTTGCGCGTCGCCCTGGCGGAAGACCGCAATGCCACGGCGGATGCCGCGGGCGGAAAGGTCTTCATCGAGGTCTTCAATCCGCGCCTCAGGTGCATCATCGTGGGTGCGGTGCACATCGCGCAGCCCTTGGCACGCATGGCCGCGCTGTCGGGCTATCTGGTCACGGTGGTCGATCCCCGCACCGCGTTCGCGACCGACGAACGTTTCCCCGGGATCGAGATGTCGACCGAGTGGACCGACGAAGGCCTGGCGCGGCTCAAGCCCGACCGGCGCACCGCGGTCGTGACCTTGACGCATGACCCGAAGCTCGATGATCCGGCGCTTGCCGTGGCGCTCCGGTCGGGCGCGTTTTACATCGGCGCGCTGGGATCGAAGCGCACACACGCGGCGCGGCTGGGACGGCTCGCCGAGCTGGGCTTCAAGGACAGCGACTTTGCGCGCATCCATGGGCCGGTGGGGCTCGATATCGGCGCCATCTCGCCGTCGGAGATCGCGGTCTCGATCCTGGCGCAGATGACCCTGGTGCTGCGCGGCCTGCGG
>DATJLY010000236.1:0-4522 GCA_035509095.1 Allostellaceae bacterium
CACAAGAACACCGAGATGACCAGGCACATCTATCAGGAGACGCCGGGCCAATGTCTCGGCAACCATCAGTCGAACGTGCGCTTCTGGGCCAAAATGGGGCTCATGTGCGGCGTGCTGAGCCGGATCGCGACGGCTGCCGGCATCGACAATGTGCCGGCGGTGCGCGACATGCTGGGCCGCATGGCGGCCTATGAGGCGATGATCGGCGGCATGGTACATGGTCAGATCCATGCCTATGAGAATTGGCCCGGCGGACCTGAGCACTATGTCTGCTTCAACCGGCGGATCATGTATGCGGCGCTCAACTGGTGCACCGAGAACCACGGCGCGATCGTCGAGCTGATCCGCGAGATGACCGGCGGCAGCATCTTCCAGATGCCGGCCGACGAATCGGTGCTTGGCAACGACGCGCTTGCGCGCACGTTCGACAGCCACTGGTGGTCGCCCAGCACCAGCGCCCGCGACCGCATGAAGCTCTATCGCCTCGCCTGGGACCTCACAGGTTCCGAATTCGCCGGGCGCCACCTGCAATACGAGAAATTCTATTCGGGCCCCAGCCACGTGGTCCGCAGCCACAGTGTGCGCGAGGCGGATTGGGAGCGATTCCACGCCATCGTCGACCGCGCCTTCGCGCTGCAGGACGCGCCGGCGGAAACCCCGCCATCGCCACAAGGGCTCGCGGACGCGTGGTAGAGGGTTGAACGAGGGCGCGAACCATAGTCCAATTGCGCCGGGGATCGCGCGACGGAGGAACCATGCTCAGCCCGGAAGACAACAAGCTTTTCACCAGCATCGGCCCTGGCACGCCGATGGGCGACGTGCTGCGGCGTTATTGGCATCCGGTCGGATGCTCGGAATTCGTGACCAGCAAGCCGCGCCGGGTCAAGGTGATGGGCGAAGAGCTCGTCCTTTATCGCGGCGAAAGCGGCAAGCCCGCGCTGATGCAGCTCCGTTGCGCCCATCGCAGCCTCGCGCTCGATTACGGCCGCGTCGAAGGCGACAATCTCCGCTGCCCCTATCACGGCTGGCTCTATGATCGCGGCGGCCAGTGTCTCGCGCAGCCGGCCGAGCCCGAAGGCAGCACCTTCTACGAGAAGATCCGGCTCAAGAGCTATAAGGTGCAGGAATTGAGCGGTCTCGTCTTCGCCTATATGGGCCCCGAGCCGGCGCCGCTTCTGCCGCACTATGACGTGCTGATGATGCACGAGGGCGTCAAGGACGTCCAGGTGCAGCTGATCCATGCCAACTGGTTCAACCATGTCGAGAACATCGTCGATGTCAGCCATCTCGCCTGGCTTCACGGCTATACCTTCCCGGCCTATGGCGCGAAGAAGGTGACCTATCACTGGGAACGCACGCCCTATGGCGCGAACAACGTGATGAACATCGAAGGCATCGAGGACACGCACGTCTCGTGCTATGGCTTCCCGACCGCCAACCGCTTCTCGCTGCCGCCGATCGACCAATCGGGCGAGCTTGTCCGATCGATGATCTTCCGGGTGCCGGCGGATGACGCGACGACACATCTCTATTTCGTCCGCTTCTATCCCAGCCGGAAGCACGTCCTGAACACATCGCGGCGGGACGTGGTCCTGGGCGAATACGCGCCGCTCGCAAGCGACTGGTGGGGCATCAACGTCAACGACCAGGACCGCATGGCGGTCGAGCAGCAAGGCACCATCGCCGACCGGCCGAACGAGCATCTGGGGGTCAGCGACGGCGGCATCATCCAGATGCGGCAGATGATGCGGGAATCGCTCGCGGCCGTGGCTCAAGGAAAGGATCCCTTGTGCATCATCCGCGACCCGGCACAGCAGGTGGTCGACTTCCCGCAAAAGTCGACCATGCTCGCCGCCAAGCGCGAGGATGTCGGCTATGCGCTGGGCTACAGCAAGGAGACGCAGGAGGGGCTGGCATAGGCGGCCGGGACGGAAGTATTCTTTCGGTCGGAAGGAGATCGTTGATGCTCACTCGGGAAGAAAACGAGCGATTGACGCGGGTCGGCGCGGGAACGCCGATGGGCGAAACCATGCGCCGCTATTGGCTGCCTGCCCTGTTGTCGTGGGAGCTTCCCGAGCCCGACGGCGCGCCGGTCAGGCTGCGGCTCTTGGGCGAGGACCTGGTCGCCTTCCGCGCCACCGACGGAACGGTCGGGATTCTCGACGAATTCTGCCCGCATCGCGGCGCCTCGTTGTGGCTGGGCCGCAACGAGGACAATGGCCTGCGCTGCGTCTATCACGGCTGGAAATACGACGTGACCGGCCAATGCGTCGAGCAGATGAACGAGCCGCGCCCGTTCTGCTCGAAGGTCAAGGTCAAAGCCTATCCGACCTATGAGGTCGCCGGCATCGTGTGGACCTATATGGGTCCGCCGGACCGTCAACCCGCGCCTCCCAAATTCGCCTGGACCCAGGCGCCCGAGACGCACCGCACCGTGAGCAAGTGCATCGAGGACTGCAACTGGCTCCAGGCGCTCGAGGGCGGGATCGACACGTCGCATTTCACGATCCTGCACCGTGCGCTCAAGACCAACGCACGGCAGCCGGGCATCGATCCGACGTCCCCTGGCGTGCGCGGCGGCGCGCCGACGCTCGAGGTCGACGTCACGGATTACGGCTATCGCTATTTCGGGATTCGGCCGCTCGGCGATCAGCACTATGTGCGCGGCTACCATTTCGTCATGCCGTTCACCCAGTTGCGCCCGCCCGGCCCCGACACGGAGGAAGTGCACGGCCATTACTGGGTCCCGATGGACGACGAGACCTGTATGGTCTGGAACTTCTATTACAGCTATGGCAAGGAGCCGATCCCCAACCGCGAGGCCGAGGGCAATAGCGGCAATTCCTACGGCGCGCATATCGATCCCAAGACGTTCCGTCCCGTCCGCAATCGCGCCAATGGCTGGATGATCGACCGGAAGATGCAGAAGACCGAGACCTTCACCGGCATCGACGGCATCAATCAGCAGGACCGCGCCGTGCAGGAGAGCATGGGCAGGATCGTCGACCGGACGCGCGAGAATCTGGGGCCGGGCGACCGCGCCGTGGTGGGCACGCGCAAGCTTCTCCTCGAAGCGACCGACACGGTCGCGCGCGGCGGCGATCCGCGTGGCGTCGGCACCAGCTATTACGAGGCACGCGCCGCCGAGGCCCTGTTGCCGAAGAGCGAGGATTGGCGGGCCGAGCTTCTGCCGCGCATGCATCCCGAGACCCTTGCCAAGGCCCGGCGCGAGACCAAGGTGCTGGAAGACGCGCCGGGCGATGACTGAGCCCGGGGCGGCGCTCACCTCTCACATAACGTAGCGTTGCCACGTCGGCGGCGAGCAGGGCGGCGATGAAATTCGGCCTCTTCGACCATATCGACCGCAACGACCGCCCGCTCGCGCAGCAATTCGACGAGCGGCTGCAATTCGCGGCCGCGGCCGACGAGGCCGGATTCTATTGCCTGCACCTTGCCGAACATCACGGCACGCCGCTCAACATGGTGCCCAATCCCGGCGTCTATTTGGGCGCGGTTGCGCGCGCGACCCACCGCATCCGCATGGGCGCGCTCGTCTTCCTCTTGCCGCTCTACACGCCGCTGCGCTTCATCGAAGAGATCGCGATGCTCGACCATATGAGCCACGGGCGGCTCGAGGTGGGCATCGGCCGTGGCGTGTCGCCGTTCGAGCTCAATTTCCATCGCGTGAATCCGGAACAGTCGCGCGACATCTTCCTCGATGCCTATGACTGCATCGTCAAGGGCCTTACCCAGGACGAGCTGACGCACGAGGGGCCTTTCTTCACCTATGCCAACGTGCCGATGGTGCTGAAGCCGCTGCAGGTGCCTTATCCGCCGATCTGGTACGCCTCGTCGGCGGAATTCGGCGCGCGATGGGCAGGCGAGCACGGTCTCCATTTCTCGACGCTGGGCGCGATCGAGACGGCGAAGAAGAACATCGACGCCTATAAGGACGGCTACGCGAAGGCGGGGATGCCTGCGCACCGGAAGCCGGAGTTCCCGGGCGGCGTGGCGATCGGCGTCAACCGACAGCTCGTCGTGGCCGACACGGTCGAGGCGGCGCACAAGATCGCGCGACCCGCCCACGAGCAGCACCATGAGAAGATCATGTGGCTGTTGAAGCGCAACGTGACGAGCCTCAACTACACGCAGCAGATCGTCGGCGGCTTCGACGCGGCCGTGAAGGCCGGGACGGTGATTGCCGGCACGCCCGACACCGTGCGCGCCGAGATCGAGCGCCAGGCCGCGCTCCTTGGCGTCAACTATATGAGCTTCGCCATGTTCTTCGGCAACATGCCGTTCGACGCCGCGATGCGCTCCTTGCGGCTCTTCGCGACCGACGTGATGCCAAAGCTTGCCACGCTGTGACGGGGTGATGAGGCGCCGCATGTCGCCGGCGTGGCTTGTCGCCGTCCTGATCGTCGGCGCCGCGTCGTCGGCATGGGCCGATCCCATCAAGATCGGCGTCATCCGGAATTTCGGCGCGGCACCGCTCTATATCGCCGAGACGAAGGGCTATTTC
>DATJLY010000237.1:0-12557 GCA_035509095.1 Allostellaceae bacterium
GCCGTCGAGTTCATGATCGCAGCCGGCGCCGAGCCGGTAGAGCCGTCTGCCGGTCGCGATGCCGCCGAGGCCACCGATTTGAAGGACGTGAGCGCGTCGCTCGATCCGCGCTTCACGTTCGAGAACTTCGTCGTCGGCAAGCCGAACGAGCTTGCGAACGCCGCCGCGCGCCGCGTGGCCGATGCCGCCGCGTCTCCGGGGAGGGTCGTACCGTACAACCCGCTCTTTCTCTTCGGCGGCGTCGGGCTTGGCAAGACCCACCTCATGCATGCCATCGCTTGGCACATCAGGCGCGAGAATGCGGCCCGGCGCGTGATCTATCTCTCCGCCGAGAAGTTCATGTTTCAGTTCGTCCGCGCGCTGCGGTTCAATGACACGATGGCCTTCAAGGACCAGTTCCGCTCGGTCGATGTGCTGATGATCGACGACGTGCAGTTCATCAGCGGCAAGGACTCGACACAGGAGGAGTTCTTCCACACTTTCAACGCGCTGGTCGATCAGAACCGCCAGATCGTCGTCTCCGCGGACAAGTCGCCCTCGGACCTCGAGGGGATACAGGATCGGATGAAGTCGCGTCTGGGCTGGGGGCTGGTCGCCGATCTCCTCCCGACGACCTACGAGCTGCGCCTCGGCATTCTCCAGACCAAGGCGGAGCAGATGAAGGCGCCAGTGCCGCCCAAGGTGCTCGAGTTCTTGGCGCACAAGATCACCTCCAATGTCCGCGAGCTCGAAGGCGCCTTGAACCGGGTCGCGGCGCAGGCCCAACTCTGTGGGCAGCCCATCACGCTCGAAGGGATTCCAGAGATTCTCCGCGATCTGTTGCGGGCGAACGACCGGCAGGTCACGATCGACGAGATTCAGAAGCGGGTCGCCGAGCACTACAACATCCGGATCGGCGACATGTCTTCGGCGCGGCGTGCCCGCTCGGTTGCACGTCCCCGCCAAGTGGCCATGTGGCTGTGCAAGCATCTCACGCCCCGCTCGCTGCCGGAGATCGGCCGCAAGTTCGGCAATCGCGACCACACGACGGTAATGCACGCGGTGCGGCGGATCGACGAGCTGTGCGTGACCGACCAGACCATCGCAGAGGATGTGGAGCTGCTGCGCCGGACGCTGGAACGGTAGGCCTCGTCTCACCCTTTTGGGGCGGGGCCGAGGGGCGCTCCGCAGACTCCGGCCGGCCATCCTGAACGGCCGATTCGCGGACGTTCCTATACCCGTTGGCATGAGCATGCTATAGTGCCTTCCCGTTCCGTTCCGGCCCTGCCGGTCCGGACGGCGGGGGTGTCGCGCGGGGGGAATCGCGCGACGCTATCCTCAGCCACAACGAGCCCAAAGCCCGTCTGCCATGAAGCTCACCATCGAACGATCCGCGTTGCTCCGTGCGTTGGGGCACGTCCAGAGCGTCGTCGAGCGCCGCAACACCATCCCGATTCTGTCGAATGTCCTATTGCGCGCCGAAGAAGGACGGCTGTCGCTGTCGGCGACCGACATGGACATCGAGATGGTCGCCAATCTCGGCGTCCAGGGCACGCGGAAGGGCGCCACGACCGTTCCCGCCCACACTCTCTATGACATCGTCCGCAAGTTGCGCGAAGGGGCGCAGGTCGAGCTCGATGCTGCCGGCGAAAAGGGCAACATGGTCCTGCGCTCGGGCCGGTCGACCTTCACGCTGGCCTGCCTGCCGCCTGAGGACTACCCGCTGATGGCGGGCGGCGAGTTCCCGCATAATTTCCTGCTCGCGGCCGGCGACCTGAAGCGGCTGATCGACCGCACCCGGTTCGCCATCTCGACCGAAGAGACGCGCTATTACCTGAACGGCATCTATCTCCACGCCGCGCAGACGAACGACGTCCCTATGCTGCGCGCCGTCGCGACCGACGGGCATCGGCTTGCCCGCATGGAGATTCCGCTGCCCGAAGGCGCGGCCGGGATGCCGGGCGTCATCGTCCCGCGCAAGACCGTGATCGAGCTGCGTAAGCTTCTCGACGAGATGGACCAGGACGTGACGGTCGCCCTGTCCGAGAACAAGGTCCGGTTCAGCTTTGGCACCACGGTGCTGACGTCGAAATTGATCGATGGGACGTTCCCGGACTATGACCGGGTCATTCCGACCGGCAACGACCGCATCCTCGAGGTCGAATGCAAGCCGTTCGCCGAGGCGGTGGACCGGGTTTCGACCATCTCGAGCGAGCGTAGCCGGGCCGTGAAGCTCGCGCTCGAGCGCGGCAGCCTTGTCCTTTCGGCCACCAGCGCAGAGAACGGCATGGCGACCGAGGAACTTGAGGTCCGCTACGCCGCGCAGCCGCTGGAGATCGGCTTCAACGCCCGCTATCTCCTTGACATCACAGAGCAGATCGAAGGTGAAGGCGCACGTTTTGCCATGATCGACGCGGCGTCCCCGACCCTTGTGCGGGACACGGCCGACGCGAGCGCGCTTTACGTCCTCATGCCGATGCGCGTGTGAGGTGCTCGCGACTCTGTTGGACGTCACGGTGGGTGTTGGGCAGGAGCCCGCGGCGCGGAGCTTGCGGCCGGCGGTCACGTGGCTCTTGCTGACCGATTTTCGCGGCTATGGCTCGGCTCGCCTCGAAATCGACGACCGCCCTGTGGTGCTGACCGGGGCCAATGGCGCCGGCAAGACGAATCTTCTCGAGGCGATCTCGTTCCTGGCGCCAGGGCGCGGCCTGCGACGGGCGCGGCTTGTCGAGGTCGACAAGAGCACGCCTGCCGCGCCGGCGTCCTCTCCCTGGGCGGTCGCGGCCCGGATCGAGACCGGGCACGGCGAGGTCCAAATCGGCACCGGTCGCGACGCGGCCAGTCCATCGGGCGAGCGCCGCATCGTCAGGATCGATGGCGCCAAAGCGAAAAGCCAGGCCGAGCTTGCCAGTCTGATTGCGATCGGCTGGCTCACGCCGCAAATGGACCGGCTCTTCATCGAGGGAAGCGGCGGACGGCGGCGGTTCCTTGACCGGCTGGTCCTGGCGTTCGATCCCGGCCACGCCGCGCGGCTCGGCTCCTACGAACAGACGATGCGCGAGCGTCAGCGGCTGCTGCGGGATGGTTCGGGCGATACCGGCTGGCTCGGCGTGCTCGAGGAACGGATGGCCCGCGACGGGATCGCAATCGCGGCCGCGCGGCGCGAGCTTACGGCGCGGCTGGCGGCCGACGACGCTGCCGCCGAGCCGTTTCCGCGTGCCGCCCTGACCCTGAAGGGCGAGGTCGAGACTTGGCTCGGGACCATGCCGGCGCTTGCCGCGGAAGAGGCTTTGCGCGCCCGGTTCGAGGCGACGCGTCGCCGCGACGGCGACAGCGGCACGACCGAGGCCGGGCCGCACCGCTCGGATCTGGCGGTACGGCACCTTGGCACCGGCATGGAAGCGGCCCAATGCTCGACCGGCGAGCAAAAGGCGCTGCTGATCGCCATCGTGCTCGCCCATGCCCGGCTTCGGGCGCGGAGCACGGGTGCGCCGCCGATCCTTCTCCTCGACGAGGTTGCTGCCCATTTAGATGGTAGCCGCCGCGCGGCGCTTTTCGCGGCGCTTCAGACGCTCGGCGCGCAAGCCTGGCTCACCGGCACTGATGCCGCTCTTTTCGCGGGCTTCGCGCGCGCTGCGCAATTCTTCACGGTCGCCGACGCGGCGATCCATCCCACAAGGACTTGAGAATGGCCGAACCTACCCTGCCCTCCGAGCCCGAAGCCTACGACGCGCACTCGATCCAGGTGCTGCGCGGGCTCGACGCCGTGAGGAAGCGGCCCGGCATGTATATCGGCGACACTGACGACGGGTCGGGCCTCCATCACATGGTCTACGAAGTGGTGGACAATTCGATCGACGAAGCGCTTGCCGGTTTTTGCGATCGGGTCACGGTGACGCTCAACGCCGATGGCTCGTGCACCGTGACCGACAACGGCCGCGGCATTCCGGTCGACATTCATGAGGAGGAAGGCGTCTCGGCCGCCGAGGTGATCATGACCCACCTGCACGCGGGCGGAAAGTTCGACCAGAACTCCTACAAAGTATCGGGCGGACTGCATGGCGTCGGCGTGTCGGTGGTGAACGCGCTTTCGTCCGTGCTGGAACTGCGGATCCGGCGCAACGGCCACGAATATTTCATGCGCTTCCACGACGGCGATCCCGAGGCGCCGCTTGCCGATCTGGGTCCCGCCTCGGGCGACCGGACCGGCACCGAGATCACCTTCTGGCCCAGCACCGTCACGTTCAGCCGGACCGAGTTCGATTTCGCGACGCTCGAGCATCGCCTGCGCGAGCTTGCCTTCCTCAATTCCGGCGTGACGCTGGTGCTCGCAGATGCGCGCGGGGTCGAGCCAAAGCAGGTCGAGATGCGGTACGACGGCGGCCTCGTGGCCTTCGTCAAATATCTCGATCATTCGAAGCAGGCGCTGCTTCAGCCGCCGATCGCGATCGCGGCCGAGCGCGACGGCGTCACGGTCGAGGTCGCGATGGAGTGGACCGACTCCTATCACGAGACGATGCTGTGCTTCACCAACAATATCCCTCAGCGCGATGGCGGCACCCACCTCGCCGGATTCCGCGCCGCCTTGACGCGCACCATCAACGCCTATGCGAATGAGAGCGGCATCGCGAAGAAGGAAAAGGTGCAGCTCACCGGCGAGGATATGCGCGAGGGGCTGACATCGATCGTGTCGGTGAAGGCGCCTGATCCGAAATTCTCGTCGCAGACCAAGGACAAACTGGTCTCGTCCGAGATTCGTCCTGTGGTCGAGGGGATCGTCGCCGACCGATTGCAGCAATGGCTCGAGGAGCATCCGGCCGACGCACGCCGCATCGTCGGCAAGGTGGTCGAGGCCGCCGCGGCACGCGAAGCGGCGCGCAAGGCGCGCGATCTGACCCGTCGCAAAGGTGTCCTGGACATGGCGAGCCTGCCTGGAAAGCTCGCCGACTGCCAGGAGCGCGAGCCCGCAAAAAGCGAGCTCTTCATCGTTGAGGGCGACAGCGCCGGCGGCTCGGCCAAACAAGGCCGGAACCGCAAGTTCCAGGCGATCCTGCCCTTGAAGGGCAAGATACTGAATGTCGAACGCGCGCGGTTCGACAAGATGTTGAGCTCCGCCGAGATCGGCACGCTGATCGCTGCGCTCGGCACCGGCATCGGGCCCGAAGAGTTCGACGGCGACAAGGCGCGCTATCACCGCATCATCATCATGACCGACGCCGATGTCGATGGCAGCCACATCCGAACCCTTCTGCTGACGTTCTTCTTCCGGCAGATGCCGGCGCTCATCGAGAAAGGCTTTCTCTATATCGCGCAGCCGCCGCTCTATCAGGTAAAGCGCGGGCAGGGGAAAGCAGTCTATTTGAAGGACGAGGCGGCGCTCGAGGAATATTCGATCACCGCCGGCCTGCGCGAGGCGGTGTTCCACCAACATGACGGCGTCGAGCGCGCGGGCAACGACCTTCGTGCCCTGGTCGACCGCGCGCGCGCCGTCCGCAACCTGTTGCAGCCGATGGCGCGCAAAGCCGGAAGCCTGCCGGTCGTGGAGCAGGCGGCGATTGCCGGCATCCTCGATCCCGCCTTGTTGGACGATGGCGACCGCGCCGCGGCGGCGGCAGAGACCTTGGCACGGCGCCTCGACCTCATCGCGCCCGAGACCGAACGAGGCTGGCACGGGCGCGTCGAGACGCGCGGCCTCCTTTTGAGCCGGCTGCTCTTGGGCGTGACCGAGGAACGGCTCATCGACGCGGCTCTTCTCAAGAGCGCGGAGGCGCGGCGCTTGGCAGAACGCGCCGGCGAATTGTTGGAGACCTACCAGGAGCCCGGCCGCCTGGTTGCGGGCGGCAAGACCACCGTCGTCGCCGGACCCACCGGCCTCGTCGACGCGGTGATGGCGCTTGGCCCGAAGCAGGGCGACATTCAACGCTATAAAGGGCTGGGCGAAATGAATCCCGAGCAGCTTTGGGAGACCACGCTCGATCCCGATGTCCGCACCCTTCTCCAGGTGAAAGTGCCGCACGCCGACCTCGCGGAGGACACGTTCTCGACCCTGATGGGCGACCTCGTCGAGCCGCGCCGCGACTTCATTCAGCAGAACGCCCTCCAGGTCGCGAACCTCGACGTGTGAACGCGGAACGCAGCTGACCAAATTTTCGCTTAAGTTCGGGCCATGGATGATCAATCGGAAGCGATTGCCTTTCTGGCATCGGGTGCGGGGCTCGATCCGCACCGGCCCATCCGGATCGATACGCACGCCTCGATCGTGTTCCTGATCGGCGAGGCCGCCTACAAGCTCAAGCGGGCGGTGCGCTATCCCTATCTCGACTACTCGACGCTCGAGCGGCGCGAGGACGCTTGCCGGGCCGAGTACGAGATCAATAGCCGCATCACGCCGCAGCTCTATATCAGTCTCCATGCGATCCGCCGACGCGACGACGGAACGATCGCCTTCGACTGTTATGGCGAGACACTCGACTGGGTCGTGGAGATGCGCCGCTTTGACGGCGAAAAGCTCTTCGACCGGCTCGCCGAGACGGGGGGGCTGACGGCGCCGCTCATGCGCGAGCTCGCCGACATCATCGCCGCCTTCCACAAGAATGCGGCGGTCTCGACCGAGAAGGGCGGAAGCGCCGGCATTGCCCGCGTCATCGACGAGAATACCGACGCGTTGCGTCACTTCGACGCGATATTCGCTCCGGACGCGGTCGGGCGTCTCGATCAGCAGCAGCACGCGGCCCTCGCGCTTGTATCGTCCCGTCTCGATCGGCGTCGTCGCCATGGGCGGGTGCGCGCCTGCCATGGCGACCTGCATCTGGGCAATATCTGTCTCTTCGACGGCAAGCCCGCCCTGTTCGACGCGATCGAGTTCGAGCCCGATTTCTCGACCATCGACGTGCTCTACGAGCTTGCGTTCCTGGTGATGGACCTTCTCCATCGCCGTCTTGGCAACTTCGCCAATCTCGTGATGAACCGTTATCTCGACCGCACCGGCGACGATGATGGGCTTCCGGCTCTGCCCTTGTTCCTGTCGGCGCGGGCGGCGATCCGAGCGCATGTGTCGGCCGCGGCGGTTGCGACACAAGAGGACGCCGATGCGCGGGCCCGGAAGGAAGAAGCGGCGCGCAGCAATTTCGCACTGGCGCTCGCCCTCATGGAACCGGGGCAGAAGCGGCTCGTCGCGGTTGGCGGGCGCAGCGGCAGCGGCAAGTCGACACTTGCCCGGGCGATTGCGTCCGAATTCACGCCGGCGCCCGGTGCGCGCGTGCTGTCGAGCGATGTGATCCGCAAGACGATGCTCGATCTCGCGCCGGAATCGCCGCTTCCCGCGAGCGCATACAGTCATGCCATGAGCCGTCAGGTCTATGCCACCATGCAGCGCGCGGCGGCATCGGTCCTGAACGACGGCTATAGTGTGATCCTCGACGCCACGTTTCTCGACGCGACCGAGCGGGCCGCGGCGGCACAGGTCGCGTCCAATGCCGGCGTGCCGTTCACGGGAATCTGGGTCGAAGCGCGGGCCGAGGTGATGTCCGCCCGCATCGCCGGCCGCTTTGGCGACGCGTCGGATGCGACCGTCGCGGTGCTGGAGCAGCAGTTGCGCGGCGATCCCGGCGCGATCGACTGGCGCCGCATCGACAGCAGCGGCTCGTTGGGCCGCGTCGCCAACATGTTGAAGCGGGCGGTCTTCGGCGTTTCGCGCTAGACTTTCTGCTGGCGCGCGAATCAGGAGGCATGGCGATGAGCTTCGAGGGAAAAGTGGCGATGATCACGGGCGCCGCCGGTAATCTCGGCCGCGCGGCGGCGGCGGCGTTCGCGAAGGCGGGGGCGCGGCTCGCGCTCATTGATCTGAGGGCCGGCGCGCTCGACACTGCCTATGGCGCCGGAGACGGCTCGCGCCTCCATCTCACCGCCGATCTTGGCCAAGCCGCGTCGGTCGCCGACGCTGTCGCCAAGGCGCGCGCGACGTTCGGCCACATCGACGCGCTTTGCAACATCGCCGGCGGTTTCCACATGGGCGAAGCCGTGCATGAGACGCCGGAAGAAATTTGGCGTCAGATGATCGAACTCAATGCCGGCTCGATCATCCGGGTCGCGCAGGCGGTTGTGCCGGTGATGCTGGCGCAAGGCGGTGGCCGGATCGTCAATGTCGCCGCCATGGGCGGGCTGACGGGCGGGGCGACCATGGGCGCTTATGCGGCGTCGAAAAGCGCGGTGATCCGCTTGACCGAGAGCATGGCGCTCGAGCTGCGCGACAAGGGCATTGGTGTCAATTGCGTGATGCCTTCGACGATCGACACGCCACCCAATCGCGCCAGCATGCCGGGCGCGGATTTTTCGCGCTGGGTTGCGCCTGATGCGCTTGCCGACGTGATCCTGTTCCTTGCGTCGGACGCGGCGCGCGCGGTCAACGGCGCGGCGGTGCCGGTCGTCGGCCGGGTCTGACCCTAATCGAGGCTTGTGCGCGGGACCGAGAAGATGTCGATCCCGTCGCGGTGCGTGATCGTGCCGGTAAGCGTGATGAACTGGCCGGCGTGGTCCGCCGCTTCCGCGGGCATCGGGCCGCCGGTCTCGTCGGCAAGCAGCCGATAGGTGATGTGGCCTGCCGCGTCACGCGTGATGAAGAGCGACGGGATGTCGCCCAGCAGGCAGAGTGCCGCGCATTCCTGGTGCACTTTGCCCTCGCCCGGGATCATCGCGCCCAGATAGCATTTGCTGTCGACGATCTCGCCCGTCAGCGTGCGGCGGCCCATGTCGATGGCGGGCGCAAGCGGCGGCAAAGCCTTCGCGGTTTCGTGGGGCACACCTTCGAGCTGCAGCACGGTGAGCCCGTCGCGGAGCAAAGGATAGCCCGCTGCCGTCACCGTCTTGCCGTCGAGCCGCTCGAGGCCTTCGGGCGCACCGTGCTTGCCCTCGGAGACGAGCAGCACCGCGTGCGCAGGCACGCGCGGTGACGCCGGCACCAAAACCATCGGATAGGGGCGCGCGATCAGCACGCCGTCATAGGCGGCTTCGCCCACGCCCCAGTCCCCTGAGGCGCGCCGCTCCTGCGCGCGGTAAAGGACGAGGGCCACCGCGTCGACCGCGACCAAAAGCGCTGCCGTCGTGATCGCGACGAAGCGCACGACGCGGAGCGGCGTGCGCGCCCAGCCCACGAAGAAATCGTCAGCCATGCGGTTCTCCGATCTCCAGCAACGCGAGTTCCGTACCGGGCGGCTGCGGCGCGGCCTCGACTTCGACGATCCCGCCGTTGAGCCGCACGCGATGGGTCGCGACCTTCTCGGTGAAAGGCGGCGGCGAACGACCGTCCGCGAGCTGGTACTGAAACCCATGCCAGGGGCAGGTGACGCACCCGTCTATGATGCGCCCTTCGCCCAGCGGCCCGTTCTGATGGGCGCACAGATTGGTCAGCGCGCCCACGCGCCGCCCGTCGCGAAACACGGCGATCCGTTCGCCATTGCCGCCCACGACGATGCACCCCGCGCCGTCGGGCAGCGCGTTGGGCGGCCCGACCGTGATCCACGGAGCGGCGAGCCGCGCGCGATCGACGCGCCCTTCGCGCCTGCCGGCGACGAGATGCAGCGCGGCGACGCCGGCGAACGAGCCGCCAAGAAGGAGCGGGACGACCGGGCTGCGCTCGGTCTGCATCACGCCCAACGCGACATGCATCACGAGCAGCCCGTAGACGAGATAGACCCCCATATGCAGCGCCTTCCACAAAGGCGGGCCCAGGAAGGCGAGCCAATAATCGTGGCTCGTGGCCGCCATCAGGAAGAGCCACAAAAGCGCGACGATGCCGAGCGCCTCGAACGGGAAATCGATGAAGGATGCGTAATGGCGGTTGCCGACGAGTACCGAGACGAGTTCCGGCAAACGGCCCTCGCTGTGATACCAGTCGAGCACGAACCAGGCGTGAAGCGCCGCCACGCAGAACAGCGTCACGCCGAAATGGCGCCGGTTGTAGAGGAAGGGCAGGAAACGCCGGTCGAGCCGCGCCAGGGGCCCGATCGCAAGGACGATGGTCAGCATCAGGAAGGCGCAGGTCCCGAACGCGCGGATCCGCAGAATCTCCCAGGTGACCGGATGCTGCGCGGGCCCAAGCCAAAGCGACGCTTCGAGGAACGTCGTGATATAGAGCCCGACACCCGCGAGCATGACCAGGTCATAAACGAGCTTGGTGCGGTTCCATTGAACGGCACGGAATCCGGCGCTCACGGCGATGTCTCGATCGGGATCGGCGGTCGCTCGATCAGCGCCGCCGCAAAGCCCAGCGCGATGACGAGCGCCAAAACCGGCCAGAGGAGACGATGCGCCGCGCGATGCCGCAGCCTCATGGCGCGCGCGACGCCGCCAGCCAGCGGCTTGCCACGAGCGGCCACAGCGCCGTCGATGCCGGCAACAGGAACAGGCGGGCGCCGATGGTCACGCGGCCTTCGACCGTAAGCGCGCGCGTCACTCCGAACAACGAGAAGGCGACGGCGACGACAAATCCCACCCCTGCATAGAGCGCGGCGATGTCGATCAGGGCATCCGCCGCGGCCACGGCCGAAAGAAGGCTTGTCACCGACATGGACCCTTAACCCGGCGCCCCGTTGCGGGGAACCGGTAACGAGTGGATCAGCGCCAATTCGGCGGCTTGATCTTGCCCGCCTGACAATCGGCCGCCTCTTGCGAGCCATAGGCATAGTCCATGCAAGTGAGCTTTGTCTTGGACATATGCATCGGTTTCTTGGCCGATTTCTTCGGCATCGGCATATTTCCCATCGGCATGGATTTGGCCGTGGGTGGCGCGGCCATGGGCGGCGCGGCGGTTGACTGGGCAAGGGCTGAACCAGCGAGCAGGCCGACACACGCGCCAGCGGCGAGGAAGGAGCCGAGCTTCTTCATGGCACTTTCTCCAACGGGTTGCGACAGACGCATAATTGCCGCAACCGTCGTCCGGACGAAACCGGAATCTAGCGTTCGATGAAGCTCGCCAGACGCCGCCCGTGTCCGCGCCGTCCCAGCTTCTTCAGGGCTTTCGCCTCGATCTGCCGGATGCGTTCGCGCGTCACCTGATATTTGCGGCCGACTTCTTCGAGCGTGTGCTCGCTCGCCGTGCCAACGCCAAAGCGCAAGCGCAGCACATCGGCTTCGCGCGGGGTGAGCTGTGACAATGCCTCTTCGGTCGCCCGGCGCAATTCAGAATCCGCGGCCGCGTCAAGCGGCAGCACCGCGCGGTCGTCGGCGATAAGGTCGCCGATCGTGGCCTCGCCATCCTCGCCCAAGGGCGCATCCATGCTCACCGGGTCACGCACCAGTTCCAGAACGGTGCGGACCTTCGCCAGCGGCATGCCAAGCCGGTCGGCCAATTCCGCCTCGGTCGGCGCGCGCCTCAATTCGCCCGCAAGCTGGCGCTCCATGCGCATGACGCGTCGCGCTTCGTCCGTCATGTGCGACGGGATGCGGATGAGCCTGCCCTGATCCACAAGTGCACGCGAGCAAGCCTGACGGATCCACCAAGTCGCATAGGTCGAGAATTTGTAGCCGCGGCGCCAGTCGAACTTCTCGACCGCACGCATCAGTCCGATATTCCCTTCCTGAATCAGATCGGTCAGCGGCAAGCCACGATTGACGTGGCGCCGGGCGATCCACGTGACGAGCCGCAGATTGGCCCGCACCATATCGCCCTTGGCGCGTTCGGCATCGCGCGAGCCGCGCTGCAGCTCCGCCATCAACGTGCGGAAGGGTCCGCGCTTTTGTCCCGCCAACGCCAGAAGCTGCGAAATCTCCGCGACCGTCTCGCCGGTCGTTTCGGCCCAATCCTTGCGCAGCCGCGCCCAGCCCGCTGCGCGACGGCGGCTCACGCTCGTGAGCCAGGCCTCGGGCGTGTCGGCCTGGGTGTAACTGCCGATGAAGTCGGTGCGGTCGACGCCCGCGGATTCTGCAAGCCGTGCCAGCCGGCCTTCCGCCTCGGCAAGCTTGCGGCTCACCTCGCGCAACCGCGCGGCCAAACGGTCGATCGCCAGCCCGTCAAGCACGACCGGGTGGAGCGCCGCCTCGCTCTTGGCCGGGCGTCGTCCCGCCCGCGTCAGAGCGTCGAGGATCGACGGCAGCAATTCTTCTTCGAGGCGTGCCACCGACGAAGTGCCGCCCTCGTCGACCGGTTCGTCGTCCTGGACGTCGAGCTCGTCAGCGGGGCCGCCGCCCCGGATGTTCCGGCGCGTCGCGGCCAGATCGATGATCTCGCGCGGCAGCATCGTGCCCGCGGCAAGCAGGGTCCGCCAATTCTTGAGCTCGGTAAGGAACAAAGGGCTGCGGCACAAAGCCGAGAACAGCACCGCCCGCCCGGCCTCAATCCGCTGGGCAAGAGCGACCTCCTGCTCGCGGCTCAGAAGCTCGGCACCGGAAATCTCGCGCAAATAGCGGCGCAGCGCATCGCCGGCGCCGCCTGCCTCGTCCGGCAGGTTGCCATGCGCCGGCACGCCGACAGAGGCAGGCGCTTCGGCGCCCGAGCGCTCGTCCTCGCGCTCTCCCTCCGCCCGAGACATGCCTTCCTGCGCCGGCTGCCGCTCTAGAGCGTGGGCGCCGGAATAACTCGCCCG
>DATJLY010000238.1:0-10677 GCA_035509095.1 Allostellaceae bacterium
GTTGCCTCGCACCGCATGCTGCAACAGCGAGACCGTGTCCGAGGTCCACACATGCTGCTCGCCATTCACCCGGAACGCCAGCTCGCCGCCCACGTCGAGCGCGTCGCGATAGGCGGGCGCGTCGCCGAACGCCAGGCAATGGCGCCGCACCGTCTCTTCGGCCACCTCGTCGAGGCCGATGCCTTCGACCGGCGAGACCGTACCGGCAAAATATTTGTCGAGGAACTCGCTGTTGAGCCCGACCGCGTCGAAAATCTGCGCCCCGCAATAGGATTGGAACGTGCAGATGCCCATCTTGGACATCACTTTGAGGATGCCCTTGGCGATCGCCTTGATATAGCGCTCCTGCGCCTCGCCGGGCACGAGCTTGCCGTCGAGGTCGCGCTCGAGCGCCGCCAGCGTGTCAAACGCGAGATAGGGATTGATGGCCTCGGCGCCATATCCGGCCAGGAGGCAGAAATCATGCAGCTGCCGCGCCTCGCCGGTTTCGACGACGAGCCCCGATTCGGTGCGCAGGCCGCCACGGATCAGATGATGATGCACCGCCGCGACCGCGAGGAGCGAGGGCACCGCGACGTTGTCGGCGTCGAGCGCGCGGTCGGACAGCACGATGATGTTGTAGCCGGCACCGACCGCCGCCTCGGCGCTCTTGCAGATGCGTTCGAGCGCGGGCCTCATGCCCGCCGCACCTTCCGACGCCTTGTAGCAGATCGACAGGGTATAGGTGCGGAACGCGCCGCGCGAATTGTCCTCGATCCGGCGGATCTTCTCGAGATCGACGTTGGTGAGGATCGGCTGGTGCAGCTCGAGCCGGATATGCTTGCCGCCGCTGTCGAGATCGAGAAGGTTGGGCCGCGGTCCGACCAGCGACACGAGCGACATCACCAGCGATTCGCGGATCGAATCGATGGGCGGGTTGGTGACCTGGGCGAAACGCTGCTGGAAATAGTCATAAAGCAGCTTGGGCCGGCCCGACAGCGCCGCCAGCGGCGTGTCGCGCCCCATCGCGCCCACCGTGTCCTCGGCCGAAAGCGCCATCGGCTTCAGGAAGAAGCGCAAATCCTCTTGCGTGTAGCCGAACGCCTGCTGCCGGTCGAGCAGGACGCTGCGCGGCGGCGGCATGGTCGGCACTTCGTCCGGCAGCGCCTCGAGCTTGATCTGCGTCTTGTCGAGCCAGGCCTGATAGGGATGCGCCGAGGCGATCTCTTCCTTGAGCTCGTCGTCATCGATGATGCGGCCGCGCTCGAGATCGACAAGCAGCATGCGGCCGGGTTCGAGCCGCCATTTCCGGATGATGCGCTCCTCGGGCAGATCGAGGACGCCCGCCTCGGATGCCATCACCACCAGGTCGTCGGAGGTGACGAAGAACCGCGCAGGCCGCAGGCCGTTGCGATCGAGCGACGCGCCGATCTGGCGCCCGTCGGTGAAGGCGAGCGCCGCCGGCCCGTCCCACGGCTCCATCAAGGCGGCGTGGTATTCGTAAAAGGCGCGGCGCTTTGCCTCCATCAGCGGGTTGTCGGCCCACGCCTCGGGGATCATGAGCATCAGCGCATGCGGCAGCGGATATCCCCCCGCCACCAGCAATTCGAGACAATTGTCGAGCGTCGCCGAATCGGAATTGCCGTCGCCGATCAGCGGCCACAGTTTCTCGAGATCGGCGCCCAGCAGCTTCGACGTCATGCCGTGGCGCCGCGCCATCATCCAATTGATGTTGCCGCGCAGCGTGTTGATCTCGCCATTGTGGGCGAGATAACGGAACGGATGCGCGAGCTCCCACGACGGAAATGTGTTGGTGGAAAAGCGCGCATGCGCCAAAGCGAGCGCCGATTCCGTGCGCGGATCGACGAGGTCGAGATAATAGTGCGCAAGCCGCTCGCCGATCACCATGCCCTTGTAGATGACGGTGCGGCACGACCCGCTCGCTATGTAGAAGGCGCTTCCTTCGGGAAGCGAGCGCGCGCGGACCGACTTGTGGCACTGCTTGCGGATGATGAAGAGCTTGCGCTCGAACGCGTCGGCATCGGCGCAATTCGGACCGCGCGCGACGAAAAATTGCCGGATCACGGGCTCGATCGGCTTGATGCTCTCGCCGAGGACGGTCGAATCGCACGGCACGTCGCGCCAGCCCAGAAGTGTCTGCCCTTCCGACGCGATCAGGCCCGCGATCGTCTCCTCGCAGGCCGCGCGCGTCGCCGCGTTGCGCGGCAGGAACGTCATCCCGACGCCATAGCGCCCGGGCTCCGGCAGCGCGAAGCCGAGCCGTTCGGCCTCGGCGCGGAACAGCCGGTCGGGAAGCTGAATCAGAATCCCGGCACCGTCCCCCGCGAGCGGATCGGCGCCCACCGCGCCGCGATGAGCCAGGTTCTCGAGGATCTTGATTCCGTCGAGAACGCGGTCGTGGCTCTTGTGGTTCTTGATGTGAGCGACAAATCCAACGCCGCAAGCATCATGCTCGCGGGTCGGGTCGTACAATCCCTGTCTCGTGGCCATAAGCTGCCGCTCCACCCCTTTCTCCGTCGCGCGCGCCACAAGATTGCGAAAGGGACGCCTCCCCCCGGCTAATTCGCCGGTACGCCCCGAAACGTGCACAGCCCCATAACATCGCGGGCCGCGCAAAGCGAGTCAAGGAAAGGCGGTGCGGCACCGGCGCAGGGCGGGCCGGCACGCGGCGCCGGGCCGCCCTCCCCCCTCCTTCAGATACCCACAGGCTTCTCATTCCGTTGCGCCGACGAGTCTGCTACTCTATATCTAGGCCGGCGCTTAAGGCTTGCGCCATGGGGACGTGACTAAGCCGGCAAAGGGATGAGCGGACATAACGATGGGTAGAGGCCACGATTGGCGCCCGCCACGGCGGCGGGGCTTTGACGACGACAATTTTGCTCCAGAACCACCAAGGCGCAGCACAGGTTTCCGCGGGCCACCGGCGGGACGGCCAATGATGGACGCCCAGCCCGGCGGCCCGCCCACCCGGGCCAAGGTGAAGTGGTTCAACGCGGAAAAGGGGTTCGGCTTCGTCGAACTCTCCGATGGCAGCGGCGATGCCTTCCTGCATCTCTCGGTCTTGCAGCGTGCAAACCAGGGGGCGGTGCAGCCTGGCACCAGCCTGTTGGTCCGGGTGAGCCAGGGCCAAAAGGGCGCCCAGGTCGCGGAGGTGATGGAGGTCGATGCCAGCACGGCAGCAGCCCCGGCGCCGGCATCGCGCGAGCGCAGCTTCTCCGGCCCACGGCCGGCGCGGCGCGAGCGTGACCTCGGTGCCACCGTGGAAATGCGCGGCACGGTCAAATGGTACAACGCGGCGAAAGGGTTCGGCTTCGTCGTCGTGCCCGAGGGCGGCAAGGACGTGTTCGTGCACGTCTCCGTCCTTGAGCAGGAGGGGCTGCCGAGCCTTGCCGAGGGCCAGGCCGTGGTGATGCAGGTGGCGCAGGGGACCAAAGGCCCCGAGGCTGTCGGGATCAAGCTGGGGTAAGGGCGCGGGTGCGCCCGGGCGGCCTTGTCAGGCCGCCCGCTCGGCTTCCGGCGGAGAGTCTGTCTCGTCGACCGCCCGGAGGAGGTCGGCGATCGCGAACGGCTTGCGGAGGACGCCGCGGGCGCCGGACAATAGCGCCTGCGACAGGTGCTGCTCGACGCTGAAACCGGTCATCATGACGATCTGGGCATCGGCGCGCTGACGGCGCAGCTCGAAAAAGGCCTCGACGCCGTTCATCCCCGGCAGCTTCACGTCCATCAGGGTGAGGTCGAACAAATGCTCGGCAAAGCGCTCGACCGCTTCCTCGCCGGTATAGACCATGACGATCTCGTGCCCCTGCATCGACAATATGTCGGCGATGCTTTCGGCATGGTCGCGGTCGTCGTCGACGATGAAGATGCGGCGTTTCATGGCGTTCGGCAGCAGCCTAGCGAAACCATCGTTACCGGCTGATTAACAAGGGGCGAAGTGCCAAAAATGTCATACGATAACCGATGGAGGCTCAAAGATGCCGAGCGCCGTTCAGCGATTGCGTGATCTCCTTCGCGGGCCCGATCTTCTGGTCTGCCCGGTCGTCTCCGACCCGCTATCGGCGCGGCTTGTCGAGCGAGCAGGGCTGCCGATGGCGCTTTTGGGTGGGTTCGGCATTGCCGCCATCGGCTTCGCGCTGCCCGACACCGGGCTCATCAGCTTTGGCGAGGTGGTGGAGCAGGTGCGCCGCACCGCGGCCGCGGTGCCGGGCTTTCCGATCGTCGCCGACGGCGACACCGGCTATGGCAACGCGATGAATGTCCGGCGGACGGTGCAGGAATTCGCCCGCGCGGGCGCGGCCGCGATCCTCATCGAGGACCAGGTCTGGCCCAAGAAATGCGGCCATTATGGCGGCGGCAGGCCGGTCATCGGACGCGAGGAAGCGCGCATGAAGATCCGCGCGGCGGTCGAGGCGCGCGGCGATGCCGACATCCTCATCATGGCGCGGACCGACGCGCGCGGCTCGATCGGCTTCGACGAGGCGATGACGCGCTGCCGCCTTTTCGAGGCAGAAGGCGCCGACATCCTGTTCGCCGAGGCGCTGCAGAGCGAGGCCGAGCTGGCCGCCTTCGGCGGCGGATTTTCGCGGCCCACCTGGGCCAACATGATGCCGAAGACGCCGGTCGCCTCGCGCGCGCGGCTGAAAGAGATGGGCTTCAAGATCGTGACCTACAACGTGCTGCTGCACGCCGCGATGCGGGCGATGCGCGACACGCTCGCGGCGCTCGCCGCCGACGATCCGGCGCGCGCGCCGCCCACCCTGTCGTTCGAGGAGCTCACCTCGCTCGTCGGGCTGGACGCCTATGACGCGGCGTCCGAGCGCTATCGCGTGGCGGACTAGAGGGTCGCCCAGCTCAGGCGTGGTAGTCCGCGGCGGCGGTCTCGTCGACCGGCGCGCTTCCCGCCATCGCGCGGAACACCGGCGTCAGCACCAGCGACACGACCAGATTGAGGGCGAGGGTATAGAGCGCCGTATAGCCGGGCAGGCCGAATCCGGCGATGTTGAGCGGATAGATCGCGCCGAAATTGACCGCCACCGCCATCCACGTGCCCGACGCCATGCCGACGAACCAGCCGATGAACAGCGCCCAGTCATCGAACCACCGGGTATAAAGGCCGATGATCACGGCGGGCACGGTCTGGATGATCCAGATGCCGCCGAGAAGCTGAAGCTGGATCGCGTACTGGGTCGGCACGAAGAGCACGAACACGAGCGCGCCGAACTTCACCACCAGCGAGACCCATTTCGCCACCTGCGCCTCTTCCTTGGCGCTGCATTGGGGGCTGATGAATTCCTTGTGGATGTTGCGCGTATAGAGGCTTGCCGCGGCGATCGACATGATCGCGGCCGGGACCAGCGCGCCGATGCCGATGGCCGCGAACGCGATGCCGACGAACCAGGACGGGAAGCTGTGCAGGAACAGCGCCGGCACGGCGAAGTTGTTCTTGAAGATCTCGAAGCCGGCCTTGTATTCGGGCATCTTGTCGACGCCCGCCGCGATCGCCATGAACCCGACCAGCGCCAAGAGCCCGAGCATGAAGGAATAGCCCGGCAGCATCGCGGCGTTCCGGCGGATCGCCTGGCCGCTCTTCGCGCTGAGGATCCCGGTGATCGAGTGCGGATAAAGGAAGAGCGCGAACGCCGATCCCAGCGCAAGCGTCGCATAGGCGCCATAGGCACCGGTCGTGTTGGCGCCCGGCACCGCCAAAAGCAGCTTCGCCGGCGGCACGGCGGCGAAGATCTTGCCATAGCCGCCAAGCTGGATCGGGATCACGATGACCGCCACGAAGGCGGTGAGATAGATCAGCAGGTCCTTGACGATGGCGATCGCCGCCGGCGCGCGCAGCCCGCTCGAATAGGTGAAGGCGGCGAGGATGGCGAACGCGATGATGAGCGGAAGGTCGCCCATGATCCCGGTGCCCGATACGCCCATGGCGCCGATCACCACTTGGATGCCGACGAGCTGCAGCGCGATATAGGGCATGGTCGCGATGATGCCGGTCAAGGCAAGCGCCAGCGCGAGCCAGCGATTGCCGTATCGTCCGCGCACGAAATCCGCCGCGGTGATATAGCCGTGCTTGTGCGCGACGTGCCAGATGCGCGGGAACACAAGGAACAGGATCGGATAGATCACGACCGTGTAGGGCACCGCGAAAAAGGCGAGCGCTCCCGCGCCGAAGGCAAGCGCCGGCACGGCGATGAAGGTATAGGCGGTGTAGAGATCTCCGCCGACGAGGAACCAGGTCACCATGGTGCCGAAGCGCCGGCCGCCCAGGCCCCACTCGTGCAGCAGATCGAGATCGCCGCGGCGCCAATGCGCGGCGGCAAATCCAAGCCACGTGATGAAGCCGAACAGCAGGATGAAGATGACGAGTGCCGTCCAATCGACCTGTTGCACGCCGATCCCCCGCTCAGTCTTGTTTATTCCTGGTTCAACTCGGTGACGAGATAGACGAACGCGGTCAGCACCGCGCCGATCAGGATCCACAGCATCTGGTACCAATAAAAAAACGGGATCCCGAGCCACGTGGGCTCGACCTTGTTGTAGAAAGGCGGCCACAGCACGGCCACGAACTGGATGGCGAAGAGAAGGTGCCACCAGCTCCAGCTGCGCTCGCCGCCCCGTTGTTCCTTCATGGTCATTTCCCCCAACGGCGCCAAAGAGACACCGCATGAACTTCGTCATGATTCTAAATGCCGGGTCCGCCACCGGCAAGGATGGTCGCGAGTCGCGGCCCGCTCTTGGTTGACGCGCTAACGTTGGTGCCGGCGCGCCGCAGACAGGAGAGATCGACCAACCGGCGAGCCGGCAGCGAATTTGCTCTGACCCGCGGAGTTTGTCATTCTCGCCGTTCCGGAGGCGCCGCCATGAAGATCTTCAATTTCCACCTGATGCCCTATGCCCATGCCGATCTCGATGCGATCGAGCGGAACGGCTCGGCCTGGATCACGTTCTCCAATTCGCACTATGATCCGGTGAAAGGCGCCGAGCTTTATCACCGCTATCTCGACGAGCTTGAATACGCGGACAAATTGGGCTTCGACGGCGTCTGCCTCAACGAGCATCACCAGACCGCCTATGGCCTCATGCCGACGCCGGGCGTGCTGGCGGGCGCGCTCGCCCGCAGCGTCAAGCGCGCCAAGGTCGCGGTGCTGGGCCGGGCATTGCCGCTCCTCAACAACCCACTGAGCGTCGCCGAGGAATTCGCGATGCTCGACAATCTGCTCCGGGGCCGGCTCATCGCGGGCTTCGTGCGCGGCATCGGCGCCGAATACCATTCGACCGGCACCAACCCGACCGAGTCGCAAGATCGCTTCAACGAGGCGCACGACCTCATCGTGCGCTCGTGGACCGAGCCGGGACCGTTCCGCTATGCCGGCAACCACTATCGCTTCGAATACGTCAATGTCTGGCCGAGGCCTTATCAGACGCCGCACCCGCCGATCTGGATCCCCTCGCAAGGCTCGACCTCGACGATCAAGTGGGCGGCGAAGATGCGCTACACCTATTGCCAGACCTTGAGTCCCATCGCGACCGTCGCGCGGATGTTCCAGATGTACCGCGAAGAGGCCGACAAGGCAGGCTATCAGGCCTCGCCCGATCAGCTCGCCTGGTCGAATTCGATCTATGTCGCCGAGACCGACGCCAAAGCGATGCGCGAGGCGAAGCCCCATCTCGAGGCGCTCGCCAACCGCTTCCTCAAGATGCCGACCGAGATGCTGCTGCCGCCAGGCTATACCAGCAACGAGTCGCTGAAGCGCATCCGCTCGATCAAGACCGCCGGCCAGCCGCAGACGGCCGAGCAGCTCGTCTCGGCCGGGGTCGTGATCGTCGGCAGCCCGGCGACGGTGCGCGAGCGGCTTGCCGAATATCAGGACCTCGCCGGGTTCGGCACGTCGATGACGAAGACCCAGTTCGGGACCTTGCCGGCCGAGATGGTCAGGGCGAACCAGGACGCGATCGCGGCGGAGGTGCTGCCCTATTTCCGCGAACGCACGCCTCTTCCGTCCAAAGAGACCGCGGCGGCCGCCGCGCAGTAACCATTGCGCAACCCCGCCATGCGCGGCGGGGTTGTGGGACCTGCAGCCCGATCGCTTGACCGGTCCGGTGGGCACGCGCATGATCGTACGCATGCTGCACCGTGAAACACGCGTCAACATCCTGATTTCGTGCGGACATACGCTCTCGCACTTCTATGTCCTGTGCCTGCCGCCGCTGTTCGTCTTGTGGCAGCGCGAGTTCGGCGTGAGCTTCGCCGAGCTGGGGCTCGCGGTCGTCGTGATGAGCCTCATGTCGGCCGTGCTCCAGACGCCGCTGGGGTTCCTTGTGGACCGGCACGGCGCCCGGCCCTTCCTGATCGGCGGCTCGCTCTTCATGTGCCTCGGCATGGCGGGCATGGCGTTCGCGACCCAGTATTGGCAGATCGTCGTGCTCGCCACGATCTCGGGCATGGGCAACGCGGTGTTCCACCCGTGCGACTATTCGATCCTCGCAGGCTCGATCAGCAAGGAGCGGATCGGCCGCGCCTTCGCGCTCCACAGCTTCACCGGCAATCTGGGCTTCGCCATCGCGCCGCCGGTGGTGGCCGGGCTCATGCTGTTCATGGGCTGGCGCAGCGCTCTCCTGATCCTGGGATTGATGGGGCTTCCGGTGGTGCTCGCCGTCATTCTGCAAAGCAGCATCCTGCAGGACGAGGTGCGCAAGGAGCGCAAGGAAAAGCGCCTGACCGCGCGGCAGCTCATGCTCGATCGGACCATGCTCCTGTTCTTCGGGTTCTATCTGCTGGGCTCGATGGCCGGCAGCGGCGTGCAGGCCTGGCTCATCACGGTGCTGCACCAGGTCAAGGGGATCGAGATCGCCCTCGCCTCGACCGCCCTCACCGCCTACATGCTGGGCTCGGCGGTCGGCGTTCTGGTCGGCGGCCATGCCACCGACCGCGCCAAGTCGAAGGCGCATCTCAGCACCTTCGTCATCGCCCTCACGAGCCTCAGCGCCATCACCACCTTTTTCGTCGGCGTGGCGCCGGTCGGCGGCTTTGTCGCCATCGTGATGATGTTCGTCTCGGGCCTCTGCCTCGGCGGCAGCCGCACGCCGCGCGACGTGATGCTGAAGGACGCGGCGCCGCCGGGCGAGATCGGCAAGGTGTTCGGCTTCATCAGCGCCTCGCTGCCGCTTGGCAGCGCGCTCGTGCCGGTGCCGTTCGGGTTCCTGATCGACCATCACCATGCCGAGTACGTGCTGATCCTCGCGGCCGCGCTGTCGGCGCTCAGCCTTCTCTGCATGGGATCGGCGAAAGCCTCGCTCCGGCGGCCGTCACCGGTTCCCGCCGAATAGCCACCGCTCAGCGGCCGGCTTTGCGATAGGCGGCGCGCGCCTCCAGCACCGCCTCGACGATCGGGATGTAGCCGGTACATCGGCAGAGATTGCCCGACAGCACCTCGCGGACGCGGTCGGCGTCGGCGTCGGGCTCTTCCGACAAAAGCGCGTGCGCCGTCGTCAGGAATCCCGACGTGCAGAAGCCGCATTGCAGCGCGTGATGCTTGCGGAACGCGGCCTGAAGCGGCGTCAGCGCGCCATCGGGGCTGTTGAGACCTTCGATCGTGGTGATGCGCGCGCCCTCGGCCTGCACCGCCAGGATCAGGCACGAGCGCACGGCAGCGCCATCGACGATCACGGTGCAGGCGCCGCACACGCCATGCTCGCAGCCCACATGCGTGCCGGTGAGACGCAGCACATGGCGCAGGCAATCCGCAAGCGAGAGGCGCGGCTCGACCTCGACCGTGTGGACCGTGCCATTGACCTCGAACCGGACCGGCATCGGCCTCCCCTATGCGCCCGCGCGTCGCAGCGCACGCTCGGTCAGGACCTCGACCAGGTTGCGGCGATAGGCGGCACTGGCGTGAAAATCCTCAGGCGGGTCGACCTCTGCCGCGGCGGCTCGCGCGGCGGCAAGGATCGCCGCATCATCGAGCGTGCTGCCGTTGATGCGCGCTTCGGCCTTCCCGAGACGGTGCGGGCGCGACGCGGCGCCGATGACGCCCACATGCGCGTTCCGCGCGTGCCCGCCGTCGCGATCATAGAACAGGGCGATCCCCGCCATGGCGAAATCGCCGCGCCGGCGCGCGAATTCGAGGAACGCCCAGCGGCGCTCCTTGGGCCACGGCGGCAGCGCGAGCGCGGTGATGATCTCGTCCTCGGCCAGCACGGTCGCAAGCGGGCCAATGAAGAAATCCGCGGCCTTGACGGTGCGCGCCCCTTTGGGCCCGACGATCGCGATCTCGCCATCGCAAGCGACCGCGATCCCCGGCAGCTCGGCCGCCGGATCGGCATGGGCAAGGCTGCCGCCGGCCGTGCCGCGGTTCCGGATCTGGTAATGGGCGACGTGCGAGACCGCTTCTTTCAGAAGGGGATGCGCCGCCGCGAGCCGCGGATCGCGCTCGATCGCGCGCCAGCGGACCATCGCGCCGATCCGCACGCCGTCTTCACCGATGGCGATGCCGTCAAGGTCGGGAACGCGCCCGAGATCCACGAGCAGCGAGGGGGTCGCCAGCCGGAAATTCAAGACCGGCATCAGGCTTTGCCCGCCCGCCAGCAACTTCGCCTCGCCCGCGTGCGAAGCGAGCAGCGCCATTGCCTCGGCAAGCGTGTCGGGCGAGCGATAGTCGAACGGCGCGGGTT
>DATJLY010000239.1:0-6860 GCA_035509095.1 Allostellaceae bacterium
TTGGGCCAGAACATCTAGGGTGTGCGCCGGCGCGATCTCTCCGGCAATGCCGTGATCGATCCCATCAAGGGCGACATCTCGCACACGGTGGAGATGGGGCCCAAGGGCATCGTCGAGGTGATGCATCTGCCGATGTCGCTCCACGTGACGACCGGCGGCACGCCTCATCGCGTGCGCCACAATTTCGGGTTCTGGCACATCAACGACATGGAAGAGCTTTATCTGGGATTGCCCAACATGCCGGGCGACCCGTTCGGCCATTACATCGTCATCATGCAGACGCCCAAGGGCAACGAGGGCGATAGCTGGGCGTGGTATTGCGAGACCTGCCTCACGCTTCTCTTCGAGCGGCATTTCCGCACCGGCGAATTCGGCCTGAACGGCCTCTTCAAATCGTCCGAACAAGCGGTGCGCCACTACAACAGCGATCCGCGGCATCGGACCTGCCCCGAATGCGGCCACGTCAATCCCTTGGGCTATGCCTGGAACCCGCACCACGACACGCCCGAGGAACGAGCCGCCCGCGCGCTGTGGTAAGGCTCCCGGCTCTCGATCACGCCGTCATCGCGGTGCGCGACCGCATGGACGAGGCGGTGGAGATTTATCGCGGCCTCGGATTCTTCCTCACCCCGCGCGGCCATCACACGTTGGGCTCGATCAATCACCTCGCCATGTTCGGCGATTCCTATCTCGAGCTGATCGGGTTCGAGCCGGGCGCCGAGACCGTGCGCGCCGAGATCCGGGACGCGCCTCTGGGCTTCAACGCGCTGGTGCTCGGGACCGACGATGCCGAGGCGACGCGGAAGGAGCTGAACGACCGCGGCGTCGCGGCCGATGCGCCCTTGGATTTCTCACGGCCGGTCGCGATCAAGGGCCGCAAGCGCAACGCGCGGTTCCGCACCTTGCGCCCGTCCGAGCCGGCGCCCTTCGGGCGCTTCTATTTCTGCGAGCACCGCACGCGCGAGCTTGTGTGGCGCGATGAATGGATGCGCCACGAGAACGGCGCGAGGACGATCACGCGCGCGGTGATCGCGTCGGCCGAGCCGCGGGTCAGCGCGCGCTATTTCGCGCGGATGTTCGGCGCCGGCGCGGTCCGCACGGCGGAAGGCGGCTATTCCCTCACGCTTCCCAACGCGCGCATCGACATGATCGAGGCGGAGTTCCTCAAGCGTCGCTATGGCGACGCGCTTCCCGACGCGGGCGGGAGAGGCGACCACCTGGCGCTGCTGACCATCGCCGCCGGCTCGGCAAGCCGCATCGTCCCGGCCGCCCAGGCGATGAATGCGTGCCTCGAGTTCGAAACGCCTTGACATTGAACGCAAAATGTGGTATTAATCTCCTTCGGGCGTCATTTTGCCCTTGTGGATCATGTGAAAACGGGGAGAACCCACTTTGCGTTTGTTCGGCGATTATCAATTGTCCTGAAAATCGGGCGAGGCTCGATTAAGCTGGCCTTCACCAAGAAGATCGGGAGGTGGCCCATGGAAGCGCCGAGGAACCACTGGTACTGCGCCGCGTTCGGGCACGAGCTGAAGCGGGCGCCGCTCGGGCGGGTGCTGTTGGGCGAGCCGGTCGTGATGTACCGCACCGAGAACGGCACGCCGGTCGCCTTCGAGGACCGTTGCTGCCACCGCCGTGCGCCTTTGTCGAAAGGCTCGGTCGAAGGCGACAATTTGCGCTGCGGCTATCACGGGCTCGTCTATCGGCCCGACGGCGCGGTGGCGTGGGCGCCGGGTCAGGACCGGATGCCGCCAGGCGCGCGGGTGCGCACCTACCCGATCGTCGAGAAGCACGGCTGGGTCTGGATCTGGATGGGCGATCCGGCGCTCGCCGATCCCGGGGCGGCACCCGCCTATGACAAATACGATCACCCCGACTGGGCGTCCTATGACCAGCGTCTGCCGGTGAAGGCCAATTATTTCCTGGTGGTGGACAATTTGCTCGACCTGTCGCACCTGCCGTTCCTGCACAAGGCCACGATCGGCAGCCCCGAGGACACCAACCCGCAGCTCACCTGGGAGCGCGGGCCCGGCTGGGTCAAGGGTGTACGCGTCGCCCGCGGCCTGTCGCCTTCGGCGCGCAATCTTCAGGAAGGGTTCGACTTCCGCTTCGACCGCACGCAGATCATGCTCTACGAGCCGCCCTCGCACGTGACCATCGACATCCTGACCAACGAGTTCGGCAAAAAGTACGGCGACCCTTCGAGCCGCCTCAACCGGCGCATCGTGATCTATGACTTCATGACGCCGGAAACCGACACGACCTGCCATTATTTCTGGGCGATCGCGCGGGACTATCTGATCCACGACCCGACGCAGACCGAGCTGGGCCTCAAAGCAACGAGCGCCGCCTTCCTCGAGGACAAGCTGATGCTCGAGGCCGAGCAGGCGATCATCGACCTCGATCCGTCCGCGCCGCAGATCGACCTTGTGGGCGACACCGGCGGGCTTCAGGCGCGGCGCATCGTCGAGCGGCTCTTGGCGGACGAGCGGCTGACGACGGAGGCCGCGCAGTAGCGGCGGCTAGCCGGGCGCGACCGGCGTCTCGAGCAGGCGCCACTGTCCGCGGAACAGCGCGACGAGCCGGTCGCCCGCGCTGACCCGCACGTCGTAAGTGGCGCTGCGGCGCGTGCGGGTCTGCTCGACCGCCTCGCCAACGAGGCGCTCGCCGCGTTTCGCCGGGCTCACATAGGTGATGTGCGCGGTCTGGGTCAGGCACGATCCGCCGCGCGAGAGGCAGGCATAAGCCCCCGCCATGTCGGCGAGGGTGAAGATATAGCCGCCTTGGCAAACGCCGTGGCCGCCGACCATGCGGTCCTGCACCACCATGGACAGCCGCGCGAACCCGGCGCGGCCTTCGATCAGCTCGACCCCGAGGTCGCGGCCGACGCCGTTGCGCTCGGCGAGCGCGGTCAAGATCTGCATCGCCTCGGTGTCGGAACTCATCGACTGCCCTCCCCGCGAGGCTGCACTCTAGGGAAGGCAGGTGACAGGGGCAACGCGGCGGCGCGATAATTGGCGGCCAGAGGAGGATCTCCATGCTCGAGCTCTACCACGCCGGCCTCACCACCTGCTCCAAGAAGTCGCGGCTTTGCCTCAAGGAGAAGGGGCTGCCGTACAAGAGCCACTATGTACGTCTCGACCGGTTCGAGCATCACACGCCCGAGTATCTGAAGATCAACCCCAACGGCATCGTCCCGACGCTCGTCCATGACGGCAACGTGGTGATCGAGTCGGGCGTCATCAACGAATATGTCGACGAGGTGTTCCCAGAGACGCCGCTTCGCCCCGCCGATCCGCTGGGCCGTGCGCGCATGCGCGTCTTCTGCAAGATGGCGGACGAGTACGCGCTGCCGGCGACCCGCGTGCCGACCTGGACCCGGACCAAGGCGGCGCAGCTCAAGGCGATGGACGAGCGCGAGTTCGACCGCATCGTCAAAGAGACGCCGCTCGTCGATCATCAGCTCAAGCTGCAGGCGCTGAAGGGCGAGGGCTTTTCCAAGAAGGACTTCGACGAGGCGTACGGCCGGATGGATTACGTCTTCAACCGGACCGAGACGGCGCTCGCCGACGGGCCCTACCTCGCCGGCGCGCACTACACGCTCGCCGACATCGCGATCCTGCCCTATGTCTTCGCCTTCAATCAGGTGCGGCCGGAATTGATGCAGTCGCATCCCCGCACCCGCCAGTGGTACGAGCGCGTGATGGCGCGCCCCGCGGTGCAGGCGACCTACAACCCCTCCGAAGAGGCGCCGGCGCCGGGGCCCGCGCGGTAGGTCGTCAGACCTACCGTGCCAACGGCGCAACCCGACCGACCGTGCCGCGCCACAATTTGAGGCACATCTCTTCCATGTCGTCGAGGTTGTTGCGGCGCTCGGCCACCGCCGTATGCGGCATCAGGATCACATTGCCGCCGGTAAAGGACAAAAGCGGTTCGTCAAGAGGCGTCGGCTCTTTATAGCCCACGTCGAGCGCGAACCCGCCGAGCCGCCCGCTTTTCAGCGCGTCGACCAACGCATCGTGATCGACAAGTTCCGCGCGGGTGACGTTGATCAGCAAGGCGCCGGGCTTCACGCGCTGCAACTGGGCGGGCCCGATGATCCCCCGCGTCGACGCGTTCATCGGCAGCGCCGGCGCGATGAAGTCCGATCCCGTCATCAGCGCATCGAGCGACACATAGCGTGCGCCGAGAACGCCTTCCTCGACCGGGTCAATACGATGCCGCTGATGGTAAAGGACGGTCATGCCGAAGGCCGTCGCGCGCGCCGCGATCTCGCGCCCGATCTCGCCCAGCCCTAGGATGCCCAGGACAGACCCAGCGAGCGTGCGGAAACCGCGGATGCGCGCGAAATTGGAGTTGCCGGTATAGCGCCGGTCGAACGGACGGATATCGAACCCCGCGCCGCGCAAGGCGCTCTCCGTCACGACGCCTTTCAAGTCGCAGATGCGCTTGGCGAGCGCCAACATCAGCGCCATCGCCTGCTCGGCGACCGCGATGTTGACGCGGCGCCGCTGCACCGAGACGCGCACACCACGGGCAAGGCACGCGGCCGCGTCGATATTGGGCGCGACTCCGCCGAATTTCTGGACGATCTTGAGCTTGCCGGCATGCGCGAGCACGCTTTCGTTCACCAAGAAACTCTCGACGATGAGCGCGTCGGCGTCCACGATCTTGGCGATCAAATCGGCCTCATCGCGCGCGAACACGATCTCGGCCGGAAACAGGCCGGGAATTTGCTGACGCACACGCGCGAGCCAGCCGGGAAAATCGGGCTCGTCGAATTCATAGAAATCGGCGGTCGCCCGACAATGTTCTTCCGCGGTCCGGGGATCCAGCACTACGGGTACGGCGCGTAGGATCGCGTCCTCTTCCACCACAATGCGCATGTTCCAATCACTCCTCGAACCCGTCGGGGCTTGACGCATCAGCGCCCCCGGTCCGACTATGCCGCGTCGGCCGATGTTGGAGAAGCGGCGTCATGGCACCGCGCGACATGAACGATCTCGTCGATGATCGCCCGGATGACGGCGTGTTCCGGGTGCATCGCGATGTGTTCTCCGATCCCGAGCTTCATGAGCTCGAGCGAAGGTTCATTTTCGAGCGCACCTGGACCTTCCTCACCATCGAGTCTCAGATCGCCAGGCCCAACGATTTCGCATCGTGCTGGATCGGCGCGACGCCCGTCGTCGTGACGCGCGATGCCGGCGGCGCAATTCAGGCGTTTCTCAACGTGTGCCGTCACAAGGGCGCGATGCTGTGCGCGGCCGAGCAGGGTAACGCGCGTTATCTGGTTTGTCCCTATCACGGCTGGGCCTACGACACGTCCGGTCGCAACCGCGACATCAAGGATCGAGCCGCGGGCGGGTATGCGCCGAGCTTCGATGCAGACGGCCACGACCTCGTGAGATTGCCGCGGGTTGCGAGCTACAAGGGGCTCATCTTCGGCAGCCTGTCGGCGGACGTGCCGCCGCTCGAGGAGTTCCTGGGCGAGATACGGGTGTTCCTGGACCTCGCCATGGAGCAAGGGCCGAACGGCATGGAGTTCGTGCCCGGGCGGGTCGCCTATACCTATCGCGGCAACTGGAAGTTCCAGCTCGATAATGGCGTCGATCCCTACCACCTCACCACCACCCATCTCAGCTTCATCGGCATTCAAGGCCGCCGCCGCGCCGGCGAGGGCAATCTCGACGCGCGTCAGTTCGATTGGGCCAAGCGCGCGCGCCGCGAGGCCGGCGTGTTCTGTTTCCCCTATGGCCATTCAGTCTTCTGGACCGATCAGCCCGAGGCGGAAAAACGCCCGATCTATCCCACCATCGACGAGGTCAAAAGCCGAGTTGGCGAGGTGCGCGCCGAATGGATGCTGCGCGCGCGCAATATCCAGGTCTTTCCCAATCTTCAGATCGCCGACGCGATGACCTTGATGTTGCGCACGTTCCGTCCGCTTGCGGTGGATCGCACCGAAATGCGGAGCTATTGCCTCGCGCCGATCGGGGAAAAGCCCGAGCTGCGCGCATGGCGCCTTCGTCAGTTCGAGGATTTCTTCAACCCTACGGGCCTCGCCACGCCGGATGACACGGTCGTCTACGAGACGTGCCAGCGCGGTACCGCGGCCAAGGGCTATGACTTCCTCCAAGGATACGCGCGGGGTCAGGTCGAACTGCATCCCGGCGGCAACCCTCATGCCCAGCGGCTTGGCCTTGCGCCAGCCGCAAGCGCCGTCGGCACGTTCGAGACCGGGCCCGAGACACAGTTCCAGCCGGCCTATCGGGAATGGCGACGCCTCATGGAGGCGGGGCTCGCCGGCAGAGCGCCTTACGCGTGAGCGGGCGCAGCAATCTCGATCCTCGCGCTCTCAGGACCGAGGGTGCGGATATGCTGGAGCACGAAGCCATCCTGCTGGACGAACGGCGCTGGGACGAATGGCTGGCGCTTTACACGGCCGATTGCGAATTCTGGATGCCGGCCTGGAAGAGCGACGGCACATTGACGGCCGACCCCACGCGCGAGCTGTCGCATTTCTACTATGGAAGCCGCGCCGGGCTCGAAGACCGCATCTACCGGATCCGGTCGAACCGCTCGCCGGCCTCGATGCCGCTGCCGCGCACGACCCATATCGTGAGCGGGGTCCGTGTCCTCGATGCCGGAGACCGGCTGCGCCTGCGCGCCTCGTGGGCGTGCCACGTATTCTTTCCACGTTCGGAGGAAAGCCACGCTTTCTTCGGTCTGTACGAGCACGATCTCGTATCCTCGTCCTCGGGGGGCTGGCTCATCGCCCGCAAGCGTATCGTGCTGCAAAACGACTACATTCCCACCATGCTCGATATATTTTGCGTCTAGCGGCAGGGCAGTCGCGTTTACTG
>DATJLY010000240.1:0-4592 GCA_035509095.1 Allostellaceae bacterium
CGTGTGCGGCGCAATGAAGGGATATCCGGGCAACCCGAAGGGCGCGACCTTGTCGCTTTACGCGATCGCTTATGGGTCGTTCACCGCGGCCGGAGCGGACGAAGCCTATCTTTCCTATGGGTCTTCGGTCGAGCCTCATGCCAACAATTTCGGCGGCGGCGTTCTCTTGGCACGCGAGGGCGGCGCGTGGCGCGTCGTCCATTGGTACCCGGGCGGACAGATGGACAATTGCCTGGCGCTGCCGGCCGCGGGAAAGACGCGGATGCTCTGTCTTTCCGGATGGACCGGCCAAGGCGAGCTGGACAGCTCGCTTTGGGTGAAGGAGGCGCCGTTCGCGCAGGATCGCGCGGTCCTGAAGGCGCAGGATCAGCGTGGCGTCGCCGCCGACCATGGCATCGCGCCCGACATTTGCGGCGAGGATCAGCCGGCACCGCTGCTTCTGTCGATCGACGCGCTGAAGCGTGCCGAGGATTCCTCCGCCTTTGCCGTCGCGTCGATCCGCTATGCAACGGCGAAGGATGTGCGCGAGGCATGCACCCGCACCGGCTTCGCCCGTTTGCGCGTGACCAAGGGCGAGGTGAAGATCGTCGTCGACAAGGGCCGAGTGAAGGCGATCGCGCCCTTGCGTTTCGCGCCGACCGACTATTGACCGCCGTGGCGCCAAGTTCGCGCGACGGCATGACATGATATAGTGCGACCCATCATGAGCGATCCCACCACCCCCGCCGCCATCGCGGCCGATTCCGTTCCCACGCGGGAACGCACAATTTATCCGGCACCGCTCGCCGCGCGGGTCGCGGGACGGCACAAGGCGGTGCTGGGCGACCTGTTCGCGCTTACCAATTTCGGCGTGAATCTGACGCGGCTCAAGCCGGGTGCGGCATCGGCGCTCCATCACGTGCATGCGAAACAGGACGAGTTCATCTACATCGTCGAGGGCACGCCGCATCTCGTGCTGGATCGCGGCGAGACCCTGCTCCAACCGGGCATGTGCGCGGGCTTCAAGGCGGGCGGCGAGGCGCATCATCTCGAAAACCGCAGCGACAAGGACGTCGTCTATCTCGAGATCGGCGACCGCACCGGAGGCGACACCGTGGTCTATCCCGACGACGATCTGTCGCTCGTGGTGGCGCCGGACGGCAAGGGCTTCCGCATCACGCACAAGGACGGCACGCCCTATTAACCATAAAAGGGGGAAGCGCCATGGCGCAGACGATCGACGTCAACGAGGCGATCGAGCGGGTGGGGATCGGTCGGCTCGCCATCATCGCGATGGCGCTGTGCTTTTGCATGATGCTTGCCGATGGCTATGACTTCGCGTCGCTTGCGGTCGCGACGCCGGCGATCCTGCGGGAATGGCATTTGCAGCCGAAGGACATGGGCCTCGTGTTCAGCGTCACCTTCTTCGGCTTGCTGGTAGGGTCGCTGTTCTATGGCTGGCTCGGCGACCGGTTCGGGCGCAAATTCACGATCGTGTTCGGTACGTTCAATTTCGGCCTGCCGGTGCTGGGCATCCTGTGGGCGTCGAACACCTACGAGCTCATGGTGTTGCGGTTCCTGGGCGGCATCGGCATGGGGGGCATCGTGCCGATCGCCTATACGCTCGTGAGCGAGTATGCGCCGCGGCGGCTGCGCTCGTCCGTGGTGGTCATAACGCAAGTGGGATACACGCTCGGCGCGGCGCTCACGGGCCTCGTCGCGGCGCCCGCGATACCGGTCTATGGCTGGCAGTTCCTGTTCGCGCTGGGCGCCGGCGCCTCGCTCGTGATGGGATTCCTGCTGATGATCGCGCTGCCGGAATCGCCGCTGTTCCTGGCGTTGCGGCGCCCGAGCTCGCCGAAGCTCCTGGGCCTCGTGCGGCGGCTTTTGCCGGGCGAGCGGATCGAGCCCGATGCGCGCTTCATCGCGACCGATCCGCAAGACCGGCAGAGCCAGCCGGGCAAGGAAACGGTGAAGGCGCTGTTCCATGGGCCGCGCGCCGCGGCGACGAGCCTCATCTGGGTCCTCTTCATTTGCGATTCGCTGGGCTTCTTCTTCCTCGCGAGCTGGCTGCCGGTGGTGATGGAGGATGTCGGCGTTTCGCATTCAACCGCGTCGCTCGCGCAATCCCTGTTCGGGTTCGCCGGCATGATCGGCGGCTTCGGCATCATGCGCTTCCTCGACAAGATCGGGCCGGTGTCGGTCGTGGTGCTGCCGGTGCTGGGGGCGCCGTTCGAGCTGCTGATGGGCGCGCCGGGATTGCCGATCCCGGCGGTGATGGCGGCCGTGGCGGGCGCGGGCATCTGTCTATCGGGCATCCATTATGCCGTCTATGGCATCGTGGTGCGGTTCTATCCGCCCTCGATCCGCGGCCGCGGCGTCTCGGCCGCCACCGTGTGGGGGCGTGCCGGCGGCATCATCGCGCCTTATGTCGGGGGCTATTTCCTGTCCGCGCACATGCCGCTCGAGCATCTCATGATGGTGGCGGCTTCGCCCTGCATCGCCACGGCCGTCGTGGGGATCGCGCTGGGCTTCCTTTATCGCCGCCATTTCGACCTGCCGGTGGCAGCGGCGGCGTGATAAGCTAGGCTGTAAGCTAGCTAATTCATGGGACAAACGATGCGCGAAATCGGCGCCTTCGAGGCGAAGAACCGGCTCGGCGCCCTCCTTGACGAGGTTGAGCGGGGCGGCGAAATCGTCATTACGCGCCGGGGCAAGCCGGTGGCGAAGCTGGTGCCTGCCGAACGGGGTCACGACCGCCAAGCGGCCTTGGCAGCGGTTGCCCGCATGAAGGAACTTCGCAAGGGGGTGACCTTGGGCAACCTTAAGATCAAGGACCTGGTCAACGCCGGTCGGCGATGACTCTGGTCCTCGACTGTTCGGTAGCGCTGGCTTGGTACATCGACGACCAAAGTACGCCCACCGTGGATCAGGTGGCGGAAAGGGTCGCCGATGAAGGCGCCATCGTTCCGTCTCTCTGGCGGCTCGAAGTCGCAAACGGGCTGCAAACCGCGATGCGCCAAAGGCGAATCACGACGGCTCGCCGCCACGCGATCCTCACGAACCTGTCCGCATTGCCAATTTCGATCGATCCCGAGACCGATGATCACGCCTGGGCAGGCACGGTGAAGCTCGCCGATCGCTTTCGGCTCACGACCTATGATGCCGCCTATCTCGAGCTGGCCGAGAGACGCGGTCTGCCGCTGGCTTCGCTCGACCGCGCGTTGCGCGCCGCGGCCCGGACGCTCGGCTTGGCCGTGTTGGGGATTTAGGGTATAAATTCCCGAGCCCATGCGGAGGAAAGTGATGGATTCGATCGACCCGAGTGTCCGGAAATCCACGGCCGATACCGAGTTCGACCAGAACAAGGTCTTGGCGAACGCCCGCCAGCAGGCGATCCGGCGCAAATACGAGGACATCTTCATCGTCGATATCGACGCCCATCATTATGAGAGCGACAGCTACGACGAGATCCTCGCCTATATCGAAAGCCCGATCCTCAGGAACGAGATCCGGCACCAGGGCTGGGGCCGCAACGGCGTGATGACGCCCGACGGCACCTATCAGAACATGGGCGGACGCATCGCGCGTCTCAATGGCCGCATGACCGAGAAGGCGCCGGCCGGCGTCCACCGCGACATCACACTGACGAAGCGCTGGATGGACGCGATGGGGATCGATTCGATCTGCCTCTTCCCGACGCCGATGCTGACCTTGGGCGCGGTGCCGCGCCGCGACGTCGAGAACGAGCTGGCGCGCGCCTATGGGCATTGGCTTTGCGACACCGTGCTTGCAAAAGAGCCGCGCATCAAATCGATGCTCTATCTCCCGTTCAACGACCCCGACGCGTGCGTGCGCATGGTCGAAGAGCTGGGCGACCGCAAAGGCGTGATCGGCTTCATGGTGACGGCGCCGCATCGCCGCGGCTGCTTCGAGAATGTCTATATGCGGCTTTATTCGATGCTGCAGGAGCGCAACCTGCCGCTTGGGTTCCACGGCAGCTATAGCTGGCACGAGCAGACATTTTCGACCTTCAACCGGTTCATCACGGTTCACGCGCTGGGCTTCTCGTTCTTCAACATGGCGCACATGGCGAACTGGGTGATCAACGCGCTGCCGGAGCGGTTCCCGAAGCTCAAGACGGTGTGGATCGAGAGCGGCCTCGCCTGGGTCCCCTTCCTGATGCAGCGGCTCGACAGCGAGTTCATGATGCGCACGTCCGAAGCGCCCGGCCTGAAGCGCAAGCCGAGCGAGTATATGCGCGAGATGTATTTTACCTCGCAGCCGATGGAGGCGGTCGACAACCGCGAGGCGCTCGAGGTCACGTTCAAGATGATCAACGCCGAGACGCAGCTCCTTTACGCGTCCGACTATCCGCATTGGGACATGGACCTGCCGAGCACGATCTATGATCTGCCGTTCTTGAGCGAGCAGGCCAAGCGCAACATCCTCGGCCTCAATGCGCAGCGGCTCTTCAATCTCGAGCCGATCTACTCGGATGAGAAGCTCGCGCGGCGGGCGGCGCGGATCGCCGCGCAGTAGCCGCGAGCCATGACCGGGCTTCGCCGCGGGGCGGTGGTGCTCGCGGCTGCGCTGGCGCTTGCCGCGCCGGC
>DATJLY010000241.1:0-2552 GCA_035509095.1 Allostellaceae bacterium
CCGCCTCGGTGAATTCGTTGGCGAGCGCCGCCGAGATCGTCGTGCCCGGCTGCAGGATCGACGGGTTGATGTGGTGCGAATTGCCGATGACAAAGGTCACCGCCATCGTCTCGCCGAGCGCGCGGCCCAGCCCCAACAAGATGCCGCCGACCACGCCGATGCGGGTGAACGGCAGCACCACGCGCCACACCACCTCGGTGGTGGTCGCGCCGATTCCATAGGCGCTTTCCTTGAGCATCGGCGGCACGGTCTCGAATACGTCGCGCATCACCGAAGCAATAAACGGCAGCACCATGATCGCCAGGATGAAACCGGCGGTCAGCACGCCGATGCCGAGCGGCGGGCCGGCGAACAGGATGCCAAAGCCGGGGATCTTACCGAGCGTGCCGATCAGCGCCGGCTCGATATATTGCTGGATGAACGGCGCCAGGACGAAAAGGCCCCAGATGCCATAGATGATGCTCGGGATCGCCGCCAGCAGCTCGATCAAGACCCCGATCGGGCGCCGCAGCCATTTGGGGCACAGCTCGGTCAGGAACAACGCGATCCCGAGCCCTACCGGTATCGCGATGATCATGGCGATGAGCGACGTGACCAATGTCCCGTAAACCGCGGGAAGGGCGCCGTAGATGTCCTTCACCGGGTTCCATTGCTCGCTCCACAGGAAAGCGATGCCGAAGGCGCGCATGGCCGGCAACGAGCCGATCAACAGCGCAATCATCACAGCGCCCAAAAGCGCAAGCACACCGATAGCGAAGAGCTGTGTCGTGCCCCGAAAAAGTGCGTCTTGGAGTCGCAGCCGGCCCAATCTTGGCCGCGCCGGAAAACGTCCCCCTTGATCCGCCGCGACCGCCCCGGTCGATGGCCTCACCCTGGTTCTCCCATTTTGCTAGACCAGTACAGGGGCTCGGTTGCCGTTTTATGACAGGGGCGCGGCAGGAAGGTGGACGGTGAAGGTTGATCCCTGACCCGGCTCGCTTTCTATCTCGAGCGTCCCGCGATGGTGGTTGACGATATGCTTCACGATGGCAAGCCCCAGCCCGGTTCCGCCCAGTTCGCGGGACCGGGCGGCATCTACCCGATAGAACCGCTCGGTCAGGCGCGGCAAATGTTCGCGGGCGATGCCGGGCCCGTGATCGCGCACGGTCAAGGAGATCGCCGCCCTTTGTCCGGACCGGGCGCCCGGAAGCAGGCGCGTCGACCGGTTCGCCACGATCTCGACCGCGGTTCCTGGTCCGCTATATTTGATCGCGTTGTCGATCAGGTTCTGGAACACTTGGGCAAGCTCGTCGGCATCGCCTTGAACCGGCGGCATGTCTTCCGGAAGCCGCATGTCGAGCCGCATGCCCCGCGATGCCGCCCGTTGCTCGAGCGCGTCGACCACCCCGAGCACGACGCTGCCGAGATCGACCGCCCCGACCGGCGGGCGATGCTCGTTCATCTCGATCCGCGACAGCGATAAAAGATCCTCGACGAGACGCTGCATGCGGGCGGCCTGCTCGGCCATGATGCCCAAAAAACGCTCACCCGCGGCGCGGTCATCCCGCGCGGGCCCGCGCAAGGTCTCGATGAACCCGACCAGCGAGGCGAGCGGCGTCCTGAGCTCGTGGCTCGCATTGGCGACGAAGTCGGCGCGCAACTGCTCGCTGCGTTTGAGCGCGGTCAGGTCGTTCAAAAGCAGCACCGCCGCCGCGCCGTCCGAGGTCTGCGTCTCGAGCGGCGCGATGCTCGCCGATAGGTGCCGTTCGACGGGCGTGGTCAGGTCGAATTCGACGATGCGGCGGCCTTCGCCGCGCAAGACGGCATCGACGGCGGCCAGGACCAGCGGCTGCCGCAGCGCTCCCGCGAGATCGCGGTCGAGCAGGCGGTCGCCCAAAAGCGCCTCGGCCGCGCCATTGGCGCGGACCACCCGGCGATCGGCGTTGAGCAGCAAAAGCGGCTCCGGCAACGCCGCAAGCACCGAGCGCGCCGCTTCGAGCTCGTCCTCGCGCGCCCTGAGGCGCAGGCGCCAGTAGCGCACCCACCGGCCGAGCGAGAGCCACAGCTCCTGGATCGACGGGGCCCAGGTCTCGATCTCCGGATTGGCGCGGTCGTCGCCCGCCATCGTCTCGATCGCGGCCTGCACCGAGGCGACGCCGAAGACCAGCGGCTTCAGCAGCAGCACGATCCCGCCATAGACAAAGGCGGCGGCCACGATCGCCGCCACCGGATCGACGAGGTCCAGAGCGGCCAGCGTCGCGAGCGCGGCGAACCCCGGCAATGCCAGCACCAGCCCGCCGAGGAGGAGGCGCGGAAACGCGACGCGCCAAGCACTTGTCGGCCCCGCGGCGGCCGACCGCGTCCCTTGCCCCTCGGTGTGAGCCATCGCCGCCCCTCCGCCGTCACTCTAGAACGCAGCGCCGGCAAGCGGAACCGCGCGCCAAGAAAAAGCCCCGCCGAAGGCGGGGCTGAGTTGGGGGGGAATGTCGCGGGGGAACGCGACAGGGTCCACCCGTCAATACGCTCACGCCCAGGCGCCGGTTCACTGAATGGCGGCTTTATTGCTGTGGCCT
>DATJLY010000242.1:0-8035 GCA_035509095.1 Allostellaceae bacterium
GCTTCGGCGTCGAGCCCGGTAAGCGCGCGCGGCGACGCCGCGACGATCTTCCCCATCGCCATCGCCTCGAGCACCTTGTTCTGCACGCCGCCGGCCACCCTCAGCGGGACGACCGCGAGCGCGGCATGGGCGACATAGGGACGCACGTCGGGAACCGGCCCGGTCACGATGATGCCCGGCAGGCGCGACAGTTCCTGCACCTTCGCGTCGGGGTTCGATCCGACGATGGCGAACCGGGCATCCGGGACGCTTTGCCGGACCCGCGGCAGGATCTGGGTCGCGAACCAGGTCACCGCGTCGACATTGGGCCAGTAGTTCATGGTGCCGGTGAAGACCGCAACCGGGGCGCCGTCCGGATAGGGATTGGCGTATCTCTCGGTCGGCGTGAAATAGGCGCTGTCGACGCCGTTGTTCACGAAATGCGCCTTCTCGCCGCTTTCGGGCGCGAGTTGACGAAACAGCGCCGCCTCGGCCGAGGAGACGAACGTGCTCGCGTCGAAGCGCTGCGCGACTTTGCGGTCAAAACTCAGGAGCTCGCGGCTCTCGCGGGCATAGATCCATCGCATCGGCCCGCCGTGCCGCTCGGCATATTGGCGCCATTTGTCGGCATCGACATCGGCGAAATCCATGATCATCTTCCGGGGCGGGTCCGGCTGATCAACGAGATACTGGGCCATCGCGGACGAGCACACGAACGCCGCCTGCGGGTGTCGCCGCGCCAGCAGATCGTCGATCCACCGTGCCAGCCCGCGATTATAGAAATAGAGGACGGACAGCGGCGCACCGCTCGCCAGGCCGCGCAGGCACGCGATCTTGGCCACCGTCGGGTTCAGCGGCGCGAAATAGGACTGATCGCACAGTTCCTTGACCGCCGGCACATATTGCCAATCGACCGGATCGTCGACCAGGCAGCCAAGATGCACCCTATAACGCTCGCGCAGAAAGCGCAGGATCTGCAGCGCGCGGATCTTCTCGCCCTTGATCGGCGGATAGGGAATGCGCTGCGTCAGGAAGAGCAGTTCCGGCAGGGGCGCGGGAATGGGATCTATCCTCGATCGAAGCGACGCGGGAGACCGTTGCCGCCAGCGTAAGATTATCCGCAATACCGTGTGCAGCGGCCACGATTAGCAGGACAAATCTCGCCTGACAACCGCCGCAAAAGAAAGAAAAAGGCGCATGTGTCCGTATGGAACTCCAGGACTATAAGTGGGATAATTGAGGAACGTTTGCCAAGGGATTGGGATGGACCGCCTCACCGGATCGGGGTTGCGTTGCGCCGTTCTCGAATCGGCGCGGTGACGGCGATGCGGCGCGGCCTCATCCTCGACCGGGACGGGGTCATCAACCACGATTGCGGCTATCTCCACCGCATCGAGGATTGCCGATTCGTCGACGGCATCTTTACCCTGACGCAAATGTTTGCCGAGGCGAAGTTTGCGATCGTCATCGCCACGAACCAGTCGGGCATCGGCCGAGGCCTTTATGGCGAAGAGGATTTCGACCGCCTCATGGGCTGGATGCAGGACCAATTCGCCGGCCACGGCGTTGCGCTCGCGGGGATATACCATTGTCCCTATCACCCGACCGAGGGCGTGGGCATCTATCGCCGCGACAGCGAGTGCCGCAAGCCGCGGCCGGGGATGTTGGTGCGCGCTGCCGCGGATCTGGGCCTCGATCTCGCTGCGTCCTGGTGTATCGGCGACAAGATGAACGACATCGAGGCCGGCCGGGCCGCGGGCGTCGGCACGCTCGTGCGGCTCGACCCGGCGTCCCCGGACGTCCGGCGGGCCGGTGATCACTGGGTTGTGCCAAATCTCCTTTCGGTCGCCGAATTGTGGAGGGGCGCCGGGCCGTCCGCGCCCGGCCGCCGTTCGGCCGACGATTAATGCCGCATTAACGGGCTCACTGCGATAAAAGGGATCGCACCATGGTCATGATGCAGCGACCCGGCACGGCGGCGCTTGAGCCGCCCCTCGCGCTCAAAAGCTGGGTGGCGGCCGGGCTGTGCGTGTTCGTGGCCTTTGCCGGATTATGCGCGGTCTTTCCGCATGAGATCGCGGGCGCGGTCCGGGTTTGGCTCGGCTCGACGGCCTATAATCACTGCTTCCTGATCATCCCCGTGGCGATCTACCTCGCCTGGAGCAGGCGCTACGTGGTGCAGGAGACCGTGCCGCAGCCGGACCTGCGCTTCCTCGCGCTGCTGTTGCCGCTCGTCGCCGCGTGGCTCGTCGCGGCGGTGGTCAGCGTGATGGAGCTGCAGCAATTCGTCGTCATCACGATGTTCCAGGTGATCGCGCTCTCGGTGCTCGGGTGGCGGGTCTACCGCGCGATGCTGCTGCCGTTTCTCTATCTCTACTTCCTGGTTCCCTTCGGATACGAGCTGGTTCCCTGGCTGCAGAACGTGACGGCGTGGTTCTGCATCGAGGGGTTGAAGCTCCTGGGAATTCCGGTCTACTCCGACGGCATCCTGATCGAGGTGCCGGCCGGGACCTTCGTGGTCGCCGAAGCGTGCGCCGGCTTGCGCTTTCTCATCGCGTCGATCGCGTTCGGCGTGTTCTTCGCGGCGCTCATGTACCGATCGCGGACGCGGTGGGTGATCTTCATCGCGTTGTCCGTGGTCGTCCCGGTCATCGCCAACGGGTTTCGCGCGCTCGGCATCATTTCCCTCGCCGAGGCTCTCGACAGTGCCGCGGCGGTCGAGGCCGATCACATCATCTATGGGTGGATCTTCTTCACGATCGTGACGATCCTCCTGATCTTCATCGGCATGAGCTTCGCCGATGATCGGGCCGAGGTCGCGGCCCCGGCGTCGGGCGCGTCCGCCGCGTACGCTGCTCCGCTGCCGCGGACATCGAGCTTGTTCCTTGCCGCGGTCGTCGGGCTGGTTTTGGCAGGCGCAGGCCCCGCTTATGCCGTCTATCGGGATTGGCAAGGTGCGACGGCGGACCTCGCCGATGTGGCGCCGCCTCCAGTCGCATCGCCCTGGACTCCGGTCGCCGCGAACACGTTCGGATGGCGCCCCGTCATTCAGGACCCTGACCGTGAATTCCTTCGCAGCTTCAATGCGGACGGTCACACCGTCATGCAATATGTGGCGCTCTATCAGGCGACGGGGTTCCACAACAATCTGGTCCGTGGCGTGAACAGCGTCGCCGACGGCACGCGGTGGCAGGAGACCGCCAGGGGCAGCGCAAAGGTCACCGCGGGCGGACGAGATGCCACCGTCGCCACCACTATTTTTTCGGGCACCGGGCGCAAGCTGCTGGTCTGGGATTTCTATGTCGTCAACGACAAGATCGTGGCAAGCCCGATGGCGGCCAAACTCGCGCAGGTGAAGGCGCTCTTCGGCCGCACGGACCGCGTTGCGGCCTTCGTGGCGATTGCGACCGACACAGCCGACGACGAGGCCGCATCGTCACAACGGCTCAGGCAGTTTCTCGCGGCGATGGAACCAATGCAGCGCTACCTGGCGGACGGCGCGAAGCCGTAAATGCGGGTTCTGGTCACAGGGGCCGCCGGCTTCATCGGTTACCACGTTGCGCGGGCTCTTCTCGCCCGGGGCGACGAAGTCTGCGGCATCGACAACGTCAACGACTATTATTCCGTTGCCCTGAAGCGTGCGCGGCTAGCCCAACTCGCCACGTTCCAAGGCTTCGAGTTCCACGAGATCGACATCGCCGATCGCGAAGCGGTCGAGAAGGTTCTTGGCGGGCAAAAGGGGATCGCCGGCATCATCCACCTCGCGGCGCAGGCGGGCGTCCGTTATTCGCTCATCAATCCCTATGCCTATGCGCGGTCGAACGTCATGGGACATGTCGTCCTGCTCGAGGCGGCGCGCCGGATCGACAGTCTGCGGTCTTTCGTCTATGCCAGCTCGTCTTCCGTTTATGGCGGCAACAAGAACCAACCGTTTTCCGTCGAGGACCGCGTCGACGATCCGATCTCGCTTTATGCGGCAACCAAGCGCGCGAGCGAGCTTGCCTCGATAAGCTACGCCCATCTCTATCAGATGCCGTTGACCGGCTTGAGGTACTTCACCGTCTACGGACCGTGGGGCCGTCCCGACATGGCGGCCTATCTTTTCGCCGATGCGATCGTCGCGGGGCGGCCGATCGACGTCTTCAACGAAGGCCGCATGGCGCGCGACTTCACCTACATCGATGACATCGTCGCCGGCACCGTGGCCGCGCTCGACCGTCCGCCGTCAGGGCCGATGCCGCATCGCCTTTTCAATCTCGGCAATCACCGGCCCGAGAATCTGTTGCATTTCATCGAGGTTCTGGAACGCGCGTTGGGCCGGAAGGCCAATCGGCGCCTGCTCCCGCTTCAGCCCGGCGACGTGCTCGAAAGCTATGCGGAGATCGAGGCGTCTCGCCGTGATCTTGGCTTCGAGCCGACCACGCCGATCGAGGTCGGAATTCCTCGATTCGTCGAATGGTACCGGGACTATCACGGTCTCGACAGGATTTGAGACGAGTCCGCCTTTGGTCTTTCGCGTCGGAACAGGCGGTTGCGGATGCGGCTTGCGACCAGGCGCACGCCGAGATGGGCGCCGCGCCACGTTCGCGGGTTGACGGCAAAGAGCCCCCACCGCTCGCGACGGCGACCGAGCCATGATTTTTTGTACGGGTCGTCGCCACGACCGAAATTGATCTCGTCCGGGCGATCCTCCTCGAGCACGCGCTCCATCATGTGCATCGTCAGGACGGTGCCGAGCGAAAGGCTGGCAAAGCGCTCGTCATGGGCGAGCTTGTAGATCACCGCGCGACCGCGCCACAGGAGCCAGAATTGCGCCGCCGCCGGCTCGCTCCCTTTGCGCGCGATGCCAAGCCGAAGCGCGCCTTGCGCGGCCGCCATGCGCATGAGCGCCGGCATGAAATCGGGATAGGGTTCGCTTTTCTTCCAGCTCTGCCGATAGACGGCCTCATACTCGGAGATGAGGCTTTCCAGATCCGTGCCCTTGTCGTTGAAGGCGAAGGTGACGCCCTCACCCTTGCCGCTTTTATCCTTGCGCCGGAACGTGTTGCGAAGCTGTGCCGGCCGCGCGGCGAGATAGCGGGAGAAATCGAGACCGCGCGTTGCCTCGAACCAGGTGCCGCAATCGAAAAAGGGCTGCGTCGTGCAGCGCGCATCGCGTAGCCCCGCAAGCATCGCCTCATAGGATGGCGCCGCCGGATCAAGACACTCGAACCGCATGCTGCTCCAAACCGGGTGTTCGGCCGCGATCTCCGCGACGAGGCGGCGCACCGCCTCCTCCGCGCCGGGCATACCGGGCGCGAGAAGCGGCCCATGCTCGAGCGTATAAAAATTGGCAAAGCCCTCGAGCGCGCGCCCGCCCGGCGTTCGGCACGCAAGTGCCGCGCGCGGGCTCGCCGCATCGGAATAGAGCCGGACCGTGGTTCCCGGATCGTGCGCATGTCGCGCCAGAAGATCGTACCAGGCGGATTGCGCGAAGAAGGACGCCTCGCCGGCCGCGGAGAAAAGCTCCGCCATATCGGTCGGCAGCGCGCGGAAATCGGGGTTCTCGATGACGCGCATGCCGCTTCGGACGGCCTAGCGGCAATCGCTCAAAGGGGCCGGCCGCTGCGCGCGCGAAGCGGGCTCAGCAAGCGCTCCTTGGCGGCGCGCGCCACTTGCTCTGCGCGAAAGCGCAAGAGCGGTCGGCGGAGCGTGTACCAGTACATGTCATATCGCTCGGTGGCGAAGCTTTCCTTGAGCCGGTTCGATCCTGCCATGAAGTCGTAGACGGTGGCGCCGGTGCCGCCGTACCGCTCGATCGCAAGCGCATGGGCGACATAGCCGGGACGAAGGCGGCTGTTGGTGTCGTCGAAGCCGCTCTGATAGGCATAGACGTGCCCGTTCCGGCGAAAATTGTAAAGATAGCCGAAGGCCGTTCCGCCTGCGCGGAGCCGCAGCAGCTCGACGTCTCCCGCCTCGGCGCCGCGGGCGATCAGCGCGCGATGGAAACGCTCGAAGAACGGAGATTCGAAGGCGTGACGCCGGCCCCGCCGGGTCCAAGACCGGATATGGAACTGCTTCAGATCGTCGAAGAAGGCCAAGGCCTCGTCGGCGCCGCGCGCCGAATCAAGCGCGATCGGCCCTTCCGCGGCGAGCGCGCGCATCGCGCTGTTGAGCTGTTGCCGGGCATTGGCGCTGAGGATCGCGCCGATCTTGCCGTTGCCGTTGCGAATCTGCGCGAGGTCGACGCGATAGCCGTGACGATGCTGAACGCTGCCAAGAGGCTCGAGCGCGATGATGTCGGTGACGCCCGGGAGATCGAACTCGTCGACGCTGATCGCGCTCGCGCCGAACCACTCGACAAGGGCCCGCCAGGCCTCGCCGCGATCGATGCCGCATCCGGCGAAGCCGTTATGCTCGATGGTCAGGCAATCGAGATCACGGTCTCCGGTCGCGTTGAGGAACAGCCCGTGCGCCGCGACGAACCCGTGGCGCCGCGAATCATGCCGCACGGCGATTGCCGCGCCGCGGCACACGCCGTCTTGCTCGAGCCGCAGGAGCTGCGGGGCGAGGGCAGGCGGCAGCAGTTCGAGCCACACGCCGATCCAGGGCCAGGCCACAAAGAACGACATGTCGCTCTGCGCGTCGAACGTGCGCCACAGCGATGCAAGCTCCGCCAACGGCGGCAAGGGCGAAGCGGCGATGGTGAGGCGATCGCTCATGCGCGCGGTGCGTCAAGGTCGGCCGCGCCGCGCAGCACGTCGGCGAAAAGATCGAGCTGCCCCCGGGTCGTGTCGTCCCAGCTGAAGCGCTCGGCATAGGCGCGCACGGCGGCGGGCGCCGGCATCCGCGCGAGAAGGTGCCCGACCGCGCGCGCGATCGCGTCGGGTGTGCGAGCGTCGAGAAGCTCCCCCGCCTCGGGCGATGCCACGACCTCGGGCGTGCCCCACACATTCGAGGCAACGACCGGCGTGCCGCACGCCATCGCCTCGAGCAGCACGTTGGCCCAGCCCTCCCGGCTCGAGGCGAGCACAAGGATGTCCGCCGCGCGGTAATGGCCGGCAAGGTCGCGTTGCGGCACCGCGCCCACGAATTGCACGCGGTCCGCCACGCCAAGCTCGATCGCGAGCCGGCGCAGCGCGTCGCCGAGGGGGCCGTCTCCGGCAATCACGAGCCGCGCCGCCGGAAGCAGCGGCAGCGCGCGGATGACGAGGTCATGGCCCTTCCGCTCGATCAGATGCCCGACCGAGAGAAGGACAGGGCGCTCCCGGTTCGGCGCCGCCGCGGCCTTCTCCTGCGGGTGGAAGAGCGCGAGATCGACGCCATTGCGCAGAACACGGATCTTCCCGGGCGAAACGCCCAGCTCGACCAGCTCGTCCTTCAGCGCAGCGCACACGGTGACGATCCCTGCCGACCGCCCGGCGGCCCAGCGGATCATCGCGCGCGGCAGCCGATATTGCGGAATGAGGTTGATGTCCGTGCCCCGCGCCGTCACGACGAAAGGCCGGCCGAACTCGCGCGCGAGCATCGCGGCGGCAATGCCGTCCGGATAGAAATAATGCGCATCGATAAGGTCGATCGCGTGGCCATCCCGCATCAAGGCGGCGACGCGCCGCCGGGCGGATAGATACAGCAACAGCGGCGCGATCGTCATGCCGATCTTGGGCACGACCGGATAGCGCGGGTGGAATATCGTCACGCCGCGCCGCTCTTCCTCATGCGGGACAGTGCCGAGCTGGCGATAGGCCGCAGGCACGATCGCGAGATCGGCGCTCAATGGGATCGGCGCCACCACTTTGGTCGCCACTCGGCCCGAAGCGACAAGATGGGCGAGGCGGGTCTCGACGAAAATGCCATGGCTCGGCTGGATCGCGTTCGGGTAAAGCGTCGTGAAGGTGAGCAGATTGAAGCGCTTTGATGAACCGTCCATGCGGCGCGTTTCCCCCGCATCGATGACGAAATCACCAAGGGGCACGGGGGATTCCGGCCCGCATGTCCTGATCAACGGTGCGCCGCGACCGGCCGCGCGTGGAACATGCCGTTGTGTGGCGTGGTGAAAATCTCTTCGATCTCGTAG
>DATJLY010000243.1:0-29889 GCA_035509095.1 Allostellaceae bacterium
CCGAAGCGGGCCGCGCGCCGCCCGCGGAGCAATGGCGCGCCGCACGCTGCATCCACGTGGCGCCGAGCGATGCCGAGGCGCGCGACCGCGTGATGAACCCGCGCTCCTCCTATCATCACTATTTCGCCTATTTCCGCGAGATATTGGGCGGGCTCGGCCGGCTGGTCGCGTTGAAGCCGCGGCCCGACATGCCGGACAGCGAAGTGACCGTCGAGGGCATCCTTGAATCGCGCCTCATCTATGGCTCGCCGCAGACCGTGCTCGACAAGCTCGTCGCGTTCCGCGACAAGGCCGGCCCGTTCGGCAGCCTTCTTTTCACCGGCGTCGATTGGAGCGGCCCCAACGAGGCGTGGGAGCGTGAATCGATGCGCCGCATGGCCGAAGAGGTCATGCCGCGCCTGTCGCAACATGCCGCGGCAAAAGCCGCGGAATAAAGGAGGAGAACGCCATGGCGGACGAGAAGCGTCCCTACCGCGCCGAGCATGTCGGCAGCTTTCCCCGGCCCGACGCGCTGATGCAGGCGCGCGAGGATTTCGCGGCCGGCAAGCTAAGCCGCGACGCGCTGAAGCGGGTCGAGCATGACGCCATCGCCCAGATCGTCGCGATGCAGGAGCGCGTCGGCATCGGCGCGCTGACCGATGGCGAATATCCGAAGACCGGATGGCGCGAGTTCCTGTTCGAGAAATGCGACGGCTTCTCCAAGGAGCCGTCGCCGCCCGCCTTCATGTTCCACATGTATGACGGAACCGAATGGGCGGCCACCGGCGAGCCCAAGGTCACGGGAAAATTGAAGCGGCGCGAATCGCTCTCGGCCGATGATTTCTCGGTCCTGAAGACGATGACGAAGCGGCCCATCAAGGCCAACGTGCCGACCCCCGCGATCGCCCATTTCAACGGCGACACGCTGCTCGACCGCTCGGTCTATCCGACGCGGACGCCGTTCTTCGCCGATCTCGCCCGCATCATGCGCGAGGAGATCGCCGATCTCGCGGCGCGCGGCTGCACCTATCTTCAGATGGACGAAGTGCCGCTTGCGGTCCTGTGCGATCCCAACAACCGCGAGATCGTGCGCGGCCGCGGCGAGGACCCGGAAGAGCTGATCGACACTTATATCGACGCGATCAACCAGTCGATCAAGGACAAGCCCGCGGGCATGACGATCGCGGTCCATTTCTGCCGCGGCAACCGCGACAACGGCATGGCCGACGGCGGCTACGAGCCGATCGCGGAGCGCATCTTCAACCGCCTCGATGTCGACGGGTTCTTTCTCGAGTACGACACGCCGCGCGCCGGCGACTTCCGGCCGCTGCGCTTCGTGCCCAAGGGCAAAAGGGTCGTGCTCGGGCTCGTCTCGACCAAGGTTCCGGCGCTCGAGACCGCGGACGCGCTGAAGCGCCGCATCGACGAGGCGGCCAAAAGCGTACCGCTCGATCAGCTTTGCCTGTCGCCGCAATGCGGGTTTTCGAGCAACGCGCGGCGCGGCCGGTTCCCGCTCGATACGGTCGAGCGCAAGCTCGCCCGCATCGTCGAGGTCGCCCACGATTTGTGGGGGTGACGCCCTAGCGCGGGACGGGCGTCGACTGCCACAGAATCTGCTGCCAGCCGCCGGCCGTCTTCTCCCACACGTTGGAGAAGCGCAGGTTCAGGTTCAGCACTCGGCCGCCGGTCTCGACATCGATCTCGACCGCGCCGGTGAGGCAGGCAAAACCGTTGCGCACGAGCGTCGCGAGGCTGCGGCGCTCGATGCGCTTGTACTTGGTCGTGCCGCTGGTGATCGATCCGATGAAGCTTGCCTTGGTGTCGAGCCGTCCGGACGAATGCGTATAGACGATGTCTTTCGACATGAGCCGCTCCAGCACCGCGGCGTCACCCGCCAAGATGGCCTTGCAGCGTTCGTCCTCGAGCCGCAACAGGTCGCTTTCGTCGCTCATGCCTCAAGCCTCCCCAAATTATCCGCCGAAGGATAGCATCCCATCGAGCCGGGAGGGATATCATGGAAATGAAGGCCGCGATCTTCCGCAGGGTGCATGAACCTCTGACCATCGAGACGATCGAGATCGACCGGCCCCAAGGGCGCGAAATCCTGGTCCGCACCGTCGCGACCGGCGTGTGCCACAGCGATCTCCATGTCGTCGACGGGTTGGGACGCTTTGCCACCGACCGGCCGATCGTGCTGGGCCATGAAGGCGCGGGGATCGTCGAGGCGGTGGGAGACGGCGTCACCTCGGTGCGGCCGGGCGACCATGTCGTCGCGTGCCTGTCGGGCTTTTGCGGCGCCTGTCCGCAATGTCTTGCCGGCCATCCCAATCTTTGCACCGGCGGCATCGTGACAAGGCCCGATGCGGGCCCGTCGCGTCTTTCCCAAGACGGCAAGCCGTTCCGGCAATTCATCGGCATTTCGAGCTATGCCGAAAAGATGCTGCTGCACGAGAACTCGGCGGTGCGGATCGATCCCGACCTGCCGCTCGATCGCGCGGCGCTCGTCGGTTGCGGGGTGCTCACGGGCGTCGGCGCGGCGCTCCGCACGTCGGGGCTCGCGGCGGGGCAGACCGTGGCGGTGTTCGGCTGCGGCGGCGTCGGGCTGTCGATCATCCAGGGCGCGCGGATCGGCGGCGCGCGCCGGATCATCGCCGTCGATGTGGTCGCGGCAAAGCTCGAGATGGCGCGCCGCTTCGGCGCGACGGACAGCGTCGACGGCGCACAAGGCGATCCGGTCAAGGCGATCCGCGACCTCACCGGCGGCGCCGGCGTCGATCATGCCTTCGAGGCGGTGGGGAACGCCAAACTGGTGCGCCAGGCGATCGAGAGCCTCGCCATCCGCGGCACCGCCACCATCGTCGGCGTGCTGCCGCCCGACGCGATGATCGAGTTTCCCTGGATGGCGATCCGCCCCGAATGCAAGGTGCAGACCTCGCGCATGGGCTCGAACCGGTTCCGGTCCGACATCCCGCTCTATCTCGATTTCTACCGCCAGGGCCGGCTCATGCTCGACGAGATGGTGACGCGGCGCGGCCGCCTTTCCGACATCAACGAGGCGTTCCGCGCGATGAAGGCGGGCGAGGTCGCGCGCACCGTCCTCATGTTCGACTGAGCTACCAGGTCTGCGGCAAGGTCGCGCGCAGATAGGCCACCAATTCGGCGATGTCCTTGCCGCCTTCGCCGGCGCTGACCGCGGCCGACATGCTGGCGGCGGTGACCGAGGCGGCAGGTACCGGCACGCCCGCGACCGCGGCGGTCGTCACCACCGACAGGATGTCCTTGCGCAAGGTGCGGATGTCGAGCGTCGTCGCGTCATGCCCGCCCAAAAGAACCGGCTTCTTCGCCTGGAACCAGGGCGTGGCGGTGATGGAGGCGCCGATCACCTCGATCATGCGGTCGAGCGACAGGCCCTGTTTCTCGCCCATCAGCAGGCTTTCGGCCAGGATCTGCAGATAACAGCCCATCATGTTGTTGACGACGAGCTTCATCGCGGCGCCGGCGCCCACCGGCCCGATATGCTCGATGCGCGCGGTCAGGTGCGTGAGCGTCGCGCGGGCGCGCGTCACGTCGGCCTCGGCGCCGCCCACGAGCGCCACCAGCTTGCCCTGGCGCACGGTCGGGATCGAGCCCAAGAGCGGGCTGTCGATGAAGGCGGCGCCGCGCCCGGCCGCGAGCCCCGCCAGCGCGCGCACCGTCATCGGCTGCAAGGTGCTCATCTCGATGAAGAGCTTTTTCGCGATGTCGGTCTCGAGGAAGCCGTTCTTCCCTTCCCACAAGCCGCGTGCGCCGGTGTCCTCGGTGATGATGGAGAGCACCGTGTCCGCGCCCTCGGCGATGGCGCGTGGGCCGCTCGCGCGCTTGGCGCCGCGCTCTGCCGCGGCGGCGATCCGCGCCTCGTCCTGGTCCCAGGCGATGACGGTCTCGCCGCATTCGATAAGACGCTGCGCCATCGCCGCGCCCATCTTGCCCAGCCCGATCAACCCGATCATCGCCCGCTCCTTTCGGTCCGCCCTCGCGCCTTCTCATGCCCCGCGCCGGACGATGGGGCAAGGCCCGTTGGCGAGCGGTATCCCTCGGATGTAGCATGCGTGAAGAAACGGAACGGCCCTCGCCATTGGTGGGGGCTTGGATGGAGGGAACGGATGGTCGCCTGCCTGTCGCCGAACGGGCCCACGGTCTATCGCGCCGCCGCGCCGCCGCTTCGACTTTACGTAGGGGCGCAAGGCGGCGTCTCCGTGCTGGAACGGGCTGGCCCGTCCTCGCCGTGGCGGGTGGCGCGCCGCGCGCTCGCCGGACGTCATGTCAGCGCGATGATGTGCGATGACGCAGGCACGTGGGTTCTCGCCGGCATTCACGATGGCGGGCTCGAATGGAGCACCGACAATGGCGCGACGTGGGCGCGGCGCGATGCCGGCGTGACCGTCCCGCACGCCTTCGCGCTGGCGCGTGGACAGGATGACCGTTTCTATCTCGGAACCTTGCCGGCGGCCTTGTTCAAGAGCCGCGACCGCGGGGCGAGCTGGGCGGAGATCGCCTCCTTCCGCACGGTGCCGGGCCAGGAAAAATGGACCTTTCCCGGACTGCCGCACGAGGCCCATGCCAAGTGCGTCGCGATCGATCCGCGCGATCCGGCGCTTCTCTATGTCGCGGTCGAGCAGGGCGGCTTGTTCCGCAGTCGCGACGGCGGCGAAAGCTGGCGCGAGCTCGACAGCTATTACCGCGCGGGCGACAAATGGTATCGCGACATCCACCGGCTGGTGATCGATGCGACCGATCCGCGCCGGCTCTTCATGACGACGGGCATGGGGCTCTATCGCAGCGATGATGGCGGCGAGAGCTGGGACCATCTCACCGATACCGGGTTCCGCATCGGCTATCCCGACCATCTCGTCATCTCGCCCAAGGATCCGCGCGTGATCTATATGTGCGGCGGATCGCTCGACCCGACGCAATGGCGCCGCTCGCATCGCGCGGAGGCGACGGTGATGGTGAGCCGCGATCGCGGTGAGACCTGGGGCGAGTGCGGCGCGGGCTTGCCCGATGACCGCCGCGCCAATCTCGAAGCCATGTCGATCGTCCATCACGGTGCCGGCTTCACGCTCTTTGCCGGCAACACCGACGGCGAGGTGTTTTCGAGCGAGGATGAAGGGGCCCATTGGACCCGCATCGCCGCGGGCCTGTCGCCCATCTCCAAGCTCGGCCATTACGAGCTCGTCGTGCCGGCCTAGCCATTCACGAATAAGGGGAGGAAGCCATGATATCCCGTCGCATCGATACCAAGGCGATGATCGATCGCCGGCCGTTCGGCTCCTATCAAGTCTGGGTCTTCATCATGTGCTTCCTGGCCGCGACGGTCGATGGCTATGACGCCATCGTGATCGGTGCGGCCATCCCCGGCATCCGCGAGACGCTTCATCTTCAGCCGGCGACGCTCGGGATCATCCTGACCGCGGGTCAGATCGGTGTGATGGCGGGCGCGTTCTTCCTGGGGCCGGTCTCGGACCGGATCGGGCGCAAAGGCATGGTGATCATCAGCGCCTGCATCTTTGGCCTCTTCTCGTTCCTGACCGCGTTCGCGACCAGCGTGACGGCCTTCATCGTGCTGCGCGTGCTGGCCGGGATCGGGATGGGCGGGATCGTTCCGGCGGTGCTGGCCTGTGCCACCGAATACGCGCCGCAGCGGTTGAAGGCGACGATCGTGGCGCTCGTCTGGATGGCGTTGCCGGTCGGCGGCATGATCGCGGGTTTCAGCGCCGTGTGGCTGCTGCCGCGCTTTGGCTGGACCGCGCTCTTCATCCTTGGCGGGTTGTTGCCGTTGGTGCTGGTGCCGTTCCTTGCCGCCATCCTGCCGGAATCGCTGGCCTATCTCGGCGCGCGCGGCGGCGATCAGCCGCGCATGCGCCGGATCGCCCTGCGGATCGACCCGTCGCTTCCGGCCGATGCCGAGCTCTACATCGCCGAGGAAAAGCTGCCCGGCGTCCCCTTGAAGCATCTCTTCACCGAGGGCCGCGCGGTGGGGACCATCCTGCTCTGGATCGTCTTCTTCCTCAGCTTCTTCCTCATGCTGTTCTTCACGTCGTGGATCCCGACCTTGATCCGCATGACGACCGGCTCGGTCAGCGCGATCGGAACCTCGCTCGCGATGTGGAACATCGGCAGCCTGCTTGCGACCGCGATCATCGGCCGTCTCATCGACAAGTTCGGCTACTACCGCGTTCTGCCGCCGGCGTTCGTGCTGATCGCGCTCGCGGCCTGGACGGTCGGCTTCTTCGTGACGGCGCCCTTGACCGTGATCCTCGGCCTCATCGCTGTCGTCGGGTTCTTCACCGGCGGCACGAATTCCGGACTGATGGCGCTTGCCGCCAATTCCTATCCGGTCTCGATCCGCTCGACCGGGCTCGGCGCGTGCTATGCGCTGGGCGGGCGCACCGGCTCGATGTGCGGCCCGCTCTTGGGCGGCATCCTGTTGCAATTGAACTGGTCGCCGTCCGAGATCTGCTACGTCATCGGCGCGCCGATGCTGCTCGGCACGATCGTGCTGTTGCTGCTGCGCACCCAGGCGGCGTTCCGGCACGATCCGATCGCGACGGAGCGGCCGCAGCCCGCGGCCGCTCCGGCCTGACGGCGAGGCATTGGCCATGTCCGGCGCGAGCGACCGCACGATGACCCGCGACGAGGTGATCGAGCGCGCGCGCGGGATCGCGAAGGCCGCGGCGGCGCAGGTCGGGCGTGCCGAGACCTTGCGCCGCCTTCCGCCCGAGACCGTGGCGGCCATCATGGGATCGGGCCTGATGCCGATGATGCGGCCGCGGCGGTTCGGCGGCTTCGGCGGCGATTGGCTCGATCTCCTCAATGCGTGCGCCGAGATCGGCCGCGTCTGCGGCGCGGCCAGCTGGTGCTTCTCCTTCCTCATTCATCACCAATGGATCTTCGCCTATTTCCCCGGCGCGGCGCAGGACCGCGTCTATGCCGCGGCGACCGATCCGAAATTCGTGGTGTCTTTCGCGCCGGTGGGGAAAGTGCGCGCGGTCGCCGGGGGCTGGGAACTATCCGGCGAATGGCCGTGGGGCTCGGGCGGCGATCACTGCGACTGGGCCATGGTGAACGCCCTTATCCCAGGCGCCGATGGCGGCCCGCCGCACGCGCGCATGTTCCTGCTTCAGCCGGGGCAGTTCCGCATGCGCGACGTGTGGCACAGCGTCGGCCTCAAGGGCTCGGGCACCAACAACATCGTCGTCGATCCGGTGTTCGTGCCGGCAGAGCTGACGCTCAACGTCGCCGAGGCGCAGGAAGCGACGGCACCGGGCTGCCGCTTGGACGAAGGCGTGCTGTTCCGCTCGCCGCTCACGGCCCAGGCTTGGGTCGGGATCGTGTCGCCGCTGATCGGCGTGGCGATGGGCGCCTGCGATGCGTTCGTGGACCGCGCCCGGACCAAGGTCTCGACCATGGGCGAGGTGGTCGCCGAGGCCGCGCCGATGCAGGTCGCGATCGGCGAATCCCAGGCGGAGATCGAGGCCGCCGTCGCGCTCGCCGAGCGCATCAACGAAGCGCTGTTCGCGAACCAGCCGGTGACGCTCGAGCACCGCGTGCGCTATCGCCGCAACGCCACCGCGGCAGCGCGGCTCGCCTTGCGCGCGGTCGATCGCCTCTTCGATCTGGGCGGCGCGCAAGGGCTCGCCGAGGCGGGCGCCTTGCAGCGTCATTGGCGCGACGCGCACGCCATCGCCCATCATTTCGCCTTGAGCACGGTCGGCTTCCAGAATTCGGGCCGCATCGCGCTGGGCCTCGGGCCGGCCCCCGGCGATCCGCTCTACTAGCGCGACGCGGTCTTGGGACCGTCGTAGCGCAGTACGAACGTGCCCCATTTGTCGTCGTTCATGTAGATGTTGCCGCGCGCGTCGACGGCGATTTCCTCGCTCCAGTCGACGGCGGACGCGTGCGCGCCCGATTGCTGGGGCAGGTTCGGCCGCTCCGGCGGCAGAAAGAACCCGACTTCGGTCGGCTGACGCGGATCGCTGATGTCGAAGACGCGCAGGCCGGCATTGAACCAGGCGACATACATGAGATTGCCGGGGTGCTGGATCGCCGGATTGTGGATCTCCTGGCTCGTATTGTGCGGACCGAACCGGCCGCCTTTGTCGCAGAAATCGGTATAGGGCAGTCCCTTCGCCGGCCGCGGATTGGGGAAGATCGAGATGAGGCGCGGATGCGCAGGGTTGGAATTGTCGACCATGGCGGCGAAATTCATGCCGTCATCCTGGCACCGTTCCTTCTGCGCCTCGGAGCTCACATAGTCGAGCTTGCGGTCCCAAAGCGGCAGCACGGTGTGGATCGACTGCATGCCGACGCTCGCGAACGGCACCGTCATATGCAACCGCCCGATCAGCTTGGGGTTGGTGGGATCGGTGAGGTCGATATTCACGAGGTCGGGCGTATAGCCAAAGGACGCCCACTTGCCGTCGGGGCTCACATTGACCGGTCCGTGGAATCCCTGGGGATAAGGCGATTTGGGCTCGCCATCCTTTTGCCCCGGCTGCCACCATTTGCCGATGTCTTTGGGGTGGTAGGGGTCGCTCACGTCGAGGATCACCATGATATGACCGGTGAAGCCGGGATAGCTCGTCGAGAGATAGGCATATTTGCCGCCGGGATAGGAATTGCGGTGCGCGCCGTCCGCGCCCCCCATCCAGGACGAGATCTGCTTCGGGTTCTCGGGATCGCTGATGTCCCACAACAGCACCGCCGGAAGCGGGTTCTTCTGCGGCGTGAAGCTGTTGAGCGAGGTCAGCATGAGATCGTCATGGAGCGTCACTTGCGAGGTGATGATGCTTTTGTCGTCGGTCTTGAACGGGATGAACTTCACATAGCGCGGCGCGTGTGGATCGGTGATGTCGAGGATGCTCCATCCCTGATTGAAGGAATGGCCCTCGAAGAGATACCATTTGTCGTCCTTCGTATGCTTGATCGCGATCTTGAACGCGCCGAACCGGCCGCCGAGGGCGGAAAAGCCGATCGGCGTCACGTTGTGCGCGGTCCACCCCTTGGGCAGCGGATCGGCCTTTGCCGGAACCACGCCCAGCAGCGCCAAGAGCGCCGCCCCCGCCGCCAGGCCGCGGCAAAGACGGCCCGAAAATCGTCCCATGTCGTTTCCCCCTGTTGAAGAGTCTCCGCGCCCGCGAGATTGCGCCATGGGCCGAGCGCGCGCAATGAGCAACGGCCGCTATTGCGGGAGCAGCTTGCGCAGCGCCCCGGGCGCCAGCGCGCTCAGGAAATCGACCGACACGGCGGGATCGTCGAGCGCGCCGGTGATGGCGAAATTCGCGCCGAACACGCCTTCGCCCGAGCCGCCCAGCAGGAAATCGCCGATCTTCGGGATCATGCCGAGGACCGTGTTGAGCCGAAACGCCGGAACCAGCGTGCCGGCGAGATCGAGGGTGCCGCCGTCGCGGTCGACCGTGCCCGACGCGTTGACGCCGATGACGCTGCCGGTGGCGCGGAAATCGTTGATCGTCATCCGGTCATCGCCATAGAGGATATGGGCGCTGAGATGCGAGAACGGCACGCCCTCGCCCGACAGCAGCGCGCGGACGCCGGAATAGGAGGTAAGGGAAAGAAGCTTCGCCAGCATCGACGCGTCGACGAGGCGGAAATTCTCGCCCGTGACCGCGAGGTCGAGCCGGCGCCTTGGTCCGTCATCGACCGCGTTTCCGCTCACCTGAAGCTTGCCGCCGCGGACATTGTCGGCCACGCCCACGAGATGGATCAGCCCGCCGAAATCATCGCTCCTGAGGCTGAAACGGCGATCCTTCGCGGCGACGCCATAGCGCAGACGCACCGCCGCGCCGCCCGCGAGTGAGGCATCGACGCTCGCCGTCTGCCAGTGAGCCCCGTCGCTGACGAGGTGCCCGTGGACGCGCCGCGCCTCGTGACCGGCGGCCAGGATCACGCGGCCAAGCGTCGCGTCGAGATCGAACGCCGTGCTCAGGGTCGTGTCCGGCGCGCCGCTGCGCAGCATCTTGGCAAGGCCGGTGGCATCGAAGCCGGCGCCGGTGATGACGACGTGCCAGCCGCCATCCGCGCGGCGGACGAGGGTGCCTGCCGCATCGGTCTCGCCCACGGCAAGGTGCGCGATGTCGAGCCGGGCAAGGCCGCCCGCATCGAAATCCGCGTCGAGCGCGGCCTCGAGGCCGCCGCCCGAAAAAGTCACGTCGTGCAAGGCCGCGACGCGATCGCCCGAAAGGCTCGCGGTAAGCTGCGCCGTCGCGGCACTGCCCGCGGCCTTTGCCCAGGCGAGGGGCGGGATCGCGAGGCTCGCATCGGCGAAATCGAGCTGCGCGTGCGCCTCGGCATCGGCCGACGATGTCATCGCGTAAGCGATCGTCACCCCGACCGGCCCGCGCACCGTGTCGGGAAAAAGATCGACGCCAGCGCGCGCCGCGCCTTGTCGTCGAGCCGCACATGCAGATCGGCCGTGACGCGCTCTGCCGGGTTGTCGGCGAGGCTGACCCGCGCGCTGAGCGTGACGGGCACGGCCGCAAGCGCGGCGGTGCCGTCGAGCATCACCGCGTCGCGCGACAGCGTGAGGCCGAAGGCGCCGGCGCCGACATCGTGCCCCAGCACGGCATGGGGAATCGCAACGCCCGTCAAGGTCGCGTCCCCTGCCACATCGATCTCGCGCGGATCGAGCGGATCGACGATCGGGAAGGCGGCGGTCAGGTGCCCGCGGATGTCGCCCGCGACATCGGCCGGCGCAACCGGGATCGCGCGCGCATAATCGAACGGCTTCGACCCGAGCAGGGTCAGCGCGTCCTTGATCGGTCCGGCAAAGGCGAGGTCGAGCGATGCGCGCGTGACCGGCATGTCGAACCCCGTCAGCAGGACCTTCGCATCGCCGAGGCTCAAGCCCAGGATCGTGCCGCTTGCGGATGTCAGGACCATGGCCGCGCGATCGAACGTCGCGGTCCCCGAAATCCCCTGCGCCGGGGGCAGCGTGCCGACAATGTCCATCGCGATGCCGCGATAGTTCAGCGTGCCGGAAAGCGTGCGCAGCTCGATCGGATCGGCCGCGTCGAGATCGATGTGCAGGCCAAGCGCGGCCGAGGCGCGATCGATCGTGCCGTCATGGACATGCGAGAGGACCCATTGCCGCGTCTGCGGCAAGATTCCGGGTGGCCACAGCCGGGGCAGAGCGCCGACCGCGATGGCGCTCGTGTCGACCGACAGAGCCGCATCGAGCCGGCGCGGCCAGCCGCCCGCAAGGAGCCCGCTCCCCGCGCCGTCGATCGTGCCGCGCGCGAGGAGGCTTGGCCCATCGAGACCAAGCGCCAGCGTCTCGAGTGCGATGCGGCCCTGCGCCGGATCATAGGAAGCGACGACGGCGCCGCCCATCACCGCGACGCCGCCGCCCGGCAGAGCGGGATCGCGCCACGCGCCCGCGCCGAGCTTCACGTCGCACGACGCGGCCACGATGGCGCCGCGGCTCGGATCAAGCGTCACGTGCGCATTGCCCGAGATCGGCAAGTCGATGCCGCGGAGCGGCGCCATCGCCGCGGTCGCCGCCGCCCAGTTCGTGGGCCGCAAATCGCGGAAATCGAGCTGCGCGTCGAGGCGCGAGGCATCCCGGACATAGTCGATCTGGGCGCGGATGACGCCATGCGCCACGGCGGTCTCGGCGGCGAGCGTCACGTCGCCGCGCAATCCGCTCGCGTCGCGGCGCAGCGCCAGGTCGGCGCGCGCCCGCCACGTCACATGGAGCGCGCGGTCGTCGAAGAGGAAAGCGGCCTCTTTGATCGTGAGCTCGGTCAGCGCGCCGGCCGGCAGGGTCGGATCGGGCGGCCCGGAAAGGTCGCGCAGGATTTGGGCGAGGACCGATTCCGATGCCATCGTCCCCGCCATCTCGAAGCCCAGATGGAAATTGCCGGCCTCGCTCCGTTCGAGGCGAAGCCGGGGCTCGTCGAGCGTGACCCGCGTCGGTGCGATCACGCCGCGAAGCGCCGCGCGCACGCCGAGATCGATCTCGATCTGCGGCAGCGCAACTTGCGGGCCGCCCGCGCCCACGCTCAGCCCCACATTGCGCGCCACGATCTCGAGCCGCGGCCCGCGCGCCAGGGTGAGGCGCGCCTCGGCGATCGTCACGTGGACGCCGCTTGCCGGGTTCGACAGCGATGCCGCGATGAGCGGCGCAAGGGAATCGAGCTCCACCGATCCGTTCGCGAGGATCAGCGCCGCCGCGGCGACCAGCAGCGCCAGGACCGCGAACGCGCCACCCAGGAATTCGAGACCGAGCCTCGTGTGACGTTTCATCGTTCCGAGATCGCCGGTCCCCTTCCGCCGGCGCGAGCATTGATGAGGGGTCCCGCGATCGCGATCAAGCGCTCTCCCGCCGGGACTTGTCCCTGCGGCGTTGCCGGTCCATCCTTTGGGGGCATCATCGTCATCCGAGGAAATGCCGCCCGTGATCTGCCGTCGGCGCCGGGTCCCCGCCGTCGCGCGATTCACGACGGCTTTGTCGCTGGCCGCCATCTTGTGGGTCGAACCGGCGCCCGCGCAAGTGCCGCCGACGGCGAGTCCGGTGCCGGAAGGCTCGCCGATCCCGCGCCTGTTGCCGCCCGCGCCGCCTTCGACCGTGCCCGGCATCACCGTCCCGCCGCTGCCGACACCCGGCGAATTGCCGACCGGAACCGTGGCGGTGACGCATGTCGCGATCGACGGCGTGACCGCCTATGCGCCGGCGGCGATGGGGCGCCTCGTCCAGGATCTGACCGGTCCTGCCGTGCCGCTCGCCCGGATCGAGACCGCGCGCCTGGCGATCCTGCAGCGCTACCGCGCCGACGGGTACGTCTTCACCGGCGTCGACGCCGATATCGAGGACGGCCAGCTTCGCTTCGTCGTCACCGAGGGCCACATCGTCAGCGTCAGGCTCGAGGGCGAGATCGGCCCCGCCGGCGCCCAGGTCCTGCGCTTCCTGAAGCGGCTCACCGAAGAGCCGGTGATCGACGTCGCCACGCTCGAACGCTATCTGCTGCTGGCGCAGGACGTGCCGGGGGTCACGCTCCACGCTGTGCTGCAACCGGTGACGGGAGAGCCGGGCGCGCTCGCCCTCGTGGCGCAGGTGGAGCGAAAGCCCGTGTCGGGCCTCGCCACCATCGACAATCGCGCCTTCAACGAGATCGGGCCGGTCGAGACGCTCGGCGTTGTCGACGTCAACAGCCTCTCGCGGTTCGGCGAGAAGACCGAGATTTCCTATTACCACGCCTTCCCCGACAGCGAGAATTTCGGCCAGGCCTCGGTGGAAACGTTCATCGGCGATTCCGGGCTGAAGCTGCGGGCCTTTGGCGGCCAGGGCGCGATCGATCCGACGGGAAGCCTTGGCGCCATCGACTATCACGGCCTGACGACCGTCTTCGGCGGCCTTGCGAGCTATCCCGTGATTCGCTCGCGGCAGCGCAATCTCACCCTCTTTGCCGGCTTCGATGGGCTTGATTCCACCGTCAACATCGAGGGACTTCGCCTCAGCTATGACGCCGTGCGGGCGTTCCGCCTCGGCGGGGAATTTGCTGCGTCCGATCTTTTGCTGGGCGCGGAGCGTTCCGCCACCGACGATTTGACGATGCGTTTCTCGCAAGGCGCGCCGATCCTGGGTGCGACTGCGGACGGCACGTCGCCGACGGCGGCGCGCCTCGGCGAGCAGGCAAGCTTTAGCAAGCTCGATCTCGCGGTGAGCCGGAGGCAGACCCTGTTCACGCCCTGGGACGGCGCCAGCATGGCGGTCCTTGCCCTGGTGACGGGCCAATGGACCCCCGACATCCTGCCGCCGTCCGAGCAGTTCTATCTGGGCGGCGCGAACTTCACGCGCGGGTACTATTCGGGCGAGGTGCTGGGCGACAAGGCGCTCGCGGCAACCGCGGAACTGCAGCTCGACACGGCGCCGCTCGGCATCGCGAGCCAATGGTACGTGTTCTACGATTGGGGCCAGACATGGCAGAACGAGGCGAGCGATTTCGCGACGATCATTCATGCCGCGGGCGGCGGCGTGCGGACCGCGCTCACCTCCAACGTCGAGCTCGATCTCGGGGCGCTGGAGCGGTTCAATCGCTTTCCCACCGGCACCGGCGCCGGCGTGTCGCCGCTCCGCGCGGCGGCCTTCTATTGGCGCGTGCTGACGCGGTTTTGACGACGAACAGAGCGGGTCGGACCGTCCTATGGACCGCTTGCAGCCCTGCGCCTAGGATTGCGCCAACAATCGACGGGGTGGCGGCGGAGGGAGCGATGAAGCGTGTTCTGCTGACAATGATGCTGATGGTTCTGTCGCTGCCGGCGGCGGCTCAGCCGGCGCCCAACGCGCATCCGACCGGCGGCACGGTCGTGGGCGGAAGCGCGACCCTCTCCTTCAATGGAACCACCACCACCATCACGCAATCGACGCAGCGGGCGGCCGTCAATTGGCAGGATTTTGATGTCGGAAGCCAGCAAACCGTCACGTTCGCGCAGCCGAGTTCGTCGGCCGCGATTCTGAACCGCGTCGTCGGGCCCGACCCCTCGCAGATCGCGGGCAAGATCGACGCCAATGGACAGGTCGTGCTCGTCAACCAATCGGGCGTGACGTTTTATGACGGCGCCCAGGTGAATGCGGCCGGCCTTGTCGTGTCGACGGCCGACGTCACCACCAAGAACTTCATGGCCGGCAAGCTCGCGTTCAGCGAGGCCGGCGGCGCGAACGCGGCCATCGTCAATGACGGCGCCATCACCATCGCCGATGCGGGACTGGCCGCGCTTGTGGCGCCGAGGGTCGCCAATGCCGGAACGATCACCGCCAAGGAAGGCCGCGTGATCCTCGCCGGCGTGAAGACCGCGACCATCGATCTTTTCGGCGACGGTCTGCTGACGCTCGCCGACGAAGGGGCGGTGACGCAGAAGCCATCGGGCGCCACGGCGCTCGTCACCAATAGCGGCACGATCAGCGCCCAAGGCGGCAAGATCGAGCTGACGGCCAAGGCCGTGGACGGCGTCATCGAGAACCTCATCCAGGCCGGCGGCACGGTCAAAGCGTCGTCGGTCGTGCTGCGCGGCGTCGGCGGCGCCATCGTCGTGACCGGATCGGGCTATGGATCCGCCAAGATTCAGCACTAGAAATGTCGGACGCACCAGCCATCGCCAAGGACAAGGAAGCGCTCGTCTCTATCGTCAAGGAGATGACCGAATCCATGACCGGAGCCCAAAGCACGCGGCACTGGGCAAAGGATGCCTTGTGGTACGACATCCCGCCCTTTGCGTCGCGCGGCATTGATCCGGCCGTGAAGTTTTTTGATCGGGTGTTCGGCAGTTTCCAGTCCTGCAAGGTGGACATCCTCGAAACGGATGTCGTCGTGAACGGCGACATGGGCGTCGTCTGCACGATTCAGAGAGTGGACGTCGTCCTCAAGAGCGGCGAAGCGAAACGCCTCATGGTGCGCGAGACGGATTGCTTCGAGCGGCAAAACGGCGCGTGGAAAGTGATTCATCAGCACGCCTCCATGCCCTATGGCGGCGACTGGGACGGCAAACTCACCACCTCCTAAGTTCAGGGCCACACACCGACCGGAAGCGCGCGCCCCTTGACAGGCGAACGCAAAATGTGGTAAACATCGTGCGGATGCGAATAAGGCAGATTTTGGGCGCAACCCGGCGACCTCAATTTGCGGGCAAGGGATGGTGGGCAAGCGCGTGAACGATTATCAATTGTCGCGTTTTTTCGAGGGGCGCGCCCAAGCGCCTCGCAGCGAGGATGAACCATGGAAAGACCACAGCCGCCGTTTCGCGCCGACCATGTCGGCAGCCTGATCCGGCCACAGTCGCTGATCGACGCGCGGCGCGCCGTGCTCGCCGGCACCCTGTCGGCCCAGGAGCTGCGCGCCAAGGAGGATGCGGCGATCCGCGACGTGGTCAAGCTTCAGGAAGAGCTGGGGCTTCACGCCATCACCGACGGCGAGTTCCGGCGCATCAGCTATCTGACCGAGTTCCTGAACCCGCTGGGCGTCGAGTTCCGGTCGGGTCAAAGCACCGACATGCTCTACCACGATGACCAGGGTCACACCGCGCCCGCCACCTTGGCCGTCGTCAACCGCAAGATCGGCTGGACCGGATCGCCCAACGTCGCGGCGTTCGTCTACCTGAAAGGCCTGACCCGCGAGACGCCGAAAGTGACGATCCCGGCGCCGACCCAGGTCCATCTCTTCGCGGGCCGCGACGGGATAGCGAAGTCCGTCTATCCCGACATCGACGCGTTCTGGGACGACATGGTGGCCGCATATCGCGCCGAATTGCGGGCGCTGGGCGAAGCGGGATGCCGCTATGTGCAGCTCGACGAGACCAGCATCCCCAAGCTCGCGGACCCTGCGATCCGCGACGTGCTGAAAGGACGCGGCCAGGATTGGCAGGGGGTGCTCGCCAAATATGTCGATGTGATGAACCGCATCATCCGCGCAGCGCCCGCCGGCATGACCGTGGCGCTTCATCATTGCCGCGGCAACAATGCCGGGATGTGGCAGTCGCGCGAGGGCTATGAGGCGGTGGCCGAGCCGATGTTCGCGACGCTCGAGGCGAAATCCTATCTCCTCGAATACGACACGCCGCGCGCGGGTGATTTCGCGCCGCTGCGCTTTCTGCCCAAGGACAAGATCGCGCTGCTGGGCCTCATCTCGACCAAGACCAATCACGTCGAAGAGGCGGACGAGCTCAAGCGGCGCATCGACGAGGCGGCGAGATACGTGCCGCTGGAGCGGCTCTGCCTTGGGCCGCAATGCGGGTTCTCGTGCGGCTTTGCGGGCGCACCGCTCACCTATGACAGCCAGGTCCGCAAGATCGAGCGCATGGTCGAGGTGGTGCGCTCCGTCTGGGGCGCCTGACCCGCCGCCGCGCGGCGTCAGAGGCCGAAGGTGAAGCGCGAGCCGAGATTGGATGCGACGACGCGGTCGGGCATGCGGCGGCGCATCGCCTCGATGAAATTGGCGCCGGTGCAATGCATCGGCACCACCACGTCGGGCTTCAGCGCCTCGAGCGCGTCGACGGTGTGGGCGATGTAGTCGAGCGGCGCCATGCCCAGATGGAAGCCGCCGATCACGGCATGGAGCTTGTCGACATTGGCGACCTTCATCGCGGTCCGCACCGTGTTCACGATCCCGGTATGGCCGCAGGACGAGATCACCACGAGGCCGCGCCCTTTCACGATGAAGCAGGTGCCATGCTCGTCGGCATGCTCGTCGAGCACGAGCTGACCGCGCCGCTCGGCGTCGGTGAAATGGTCTTCCGCCTTGACCTTGGTGCCACCGGTGATGACCTCGAACGAGGTGCGCTCGATCCGGCCGGTGGTGAAGGGCCCGTCAAGCGCCGTCGGCGCCTCGCACGCGCAGGGCAGCACGTTCTGGGCCGTCAAGGCGATGCGGTCGAGCGCGCCCCACGACACGGGCGGCATGGGCTCGCGCGGCGTCAGCCATTTCTCGCGGAAGATCGTCTCGCCGCCGATATAGAGCGCCATGTCGGGCCGCATGGACGACCGGTGCTGGGTCACGAATCCGACGAGGCCACCATAATGATCGCGGTGCCCGTGGCTCAGGATGAGGCCGCGAAGCTTTTCCGCCTCGATGTCGAGGAGATCGAAATTGCGGTTGATGATCTCCGGCGTGAAGCCGAAATCGAGGAGATATTGCGCGCTCTCGCCCGCGCAGACGGCTTCGAGATGGAGCGACAAGCCCCATTCGCCGGCGAGCGTGGTCATCTGCCGGCCGGGTATCTCGCCGACATGCTCGATCGCCACGACGGGATGCGTCGCCTTCGGCAGGAACCGCTCATAGTGCGAATCGACGACGACCCGCACCGCGAGCCGGTCGACGACCGGCGGGGCAAAGGGCATTCCGCCGCTGGGGGTGGCGCTCATCAGGTCTTTCTCCTCCGTTCAGTCACCGGCCGGAATCGCGTCGAGCTCGCTCGCGGCGCCGCGGATGTCGAATCCGCCGGACTGGCGGCGCCACAGCCGCGCATACGTGCCGCCGCTTCGCAGCAGGTCGGTGTGCGTTCCGGTCTCGACGATGCGCCCATGGTTCAGCACGACGAGCCGGTCCATGCGCGAGATGGTCGACAGGCGATGCGCGATGGCGATGACGGTGCGCCCCTTCATGAGATTGCCGAGCTGTTCCTGGATCGCGGCCTCGACCTCGGAATCGAGCGCCGAGGTCGCCTCGTCGAGGATGAGGATCGGCGCGTTCTTGAGGATCACCCGGGCGAGCGCGATGCGCTGACGCTGGCCGCCGGACAGCTTGACGCCGCGTTCGCCGACATGCGCATCCATCGCGCGCCGGCCCTGCCAGTCCTCGAGCCCTTCGATGAACTCGAACGCATGGGCACGCCGCGCCGCCTCGCGCACCTCCTCGTCGCCGGCTTCGGGCCGGCCGTAACGGATATTGTCGCGGATCGACCGATGCAGCAGCGAGGTGTCCTGGGTGACCATGGCGATGCGGCTGCGCAGGCTCTCCTGCGTGACGCGGGCGATGTCCTGGCCGTCGATCAGGATGCGGCCCTCTTCGAGCTCGTAAAAGCGCAACAGCAGATTGACCAAGGTCGATTTGCCGGCGCCCGAAGGACCGACAAGCCCGACCCGCTCGCCCGGGGCGATGTCGAGGTCGATCCCGTGCAGCACGCCCCGCGACGTGCCATAGCCGAAGCACACGGACTCAAACCGCACCGCGCCCCGGTCGACCCGAAGCGCGACCGCGTCGTCTCGATCCGGCATCTGGCGCGGGACGGCGATCGAGCGCATGCCGTCTTGGACCACGCCGATATTCTCGAAGATCGACGTCACATTCTGCGCCACCCAGCCCGCGATGTTGGCGATCTGCCAGGTCAGCGGCAACGCGGTCGCGAGCCCGCCAACGCCGATCCGGCCGCGCGTCCACAGCCAGATGCCGATGGTTCCGGTACCGACCAGAAGCGCGGCATTGAGGAGGGTCAGCGTGATGCCGAAAAGGGTGATGAGGCGCGATTGCTGACGCGACGCATAGGTGTGATCGTCGACCGCGCCGCGGACGAACGCGTCCTCCTCGTACGGCTTGGCGAACAGCTTGACCGTCAGGATGTTGGTGTAGCTGTCGACGACACGGCCGGTGAGATTGGAGCGTGCCTCCGACATCCGGCGCGAGCGTACGCGCACGCGGGGCACGAAAAACCGCAACGTGACGGCATAGCTCGCGAACCACAACAGTACCGGCACGGCGAGCCGGACATCGCTCGAGGCGAGCAGCACGACCGCCGTGCTGCCATAGATCAGGATGTACCAGACCGCGTTGGTGGCAGCGACCACGCTTTCCCTGAGCGACGGACCGGTCTGCATGACGCGGTTGGCGATGCGGCCGGCGAAGTCGTTCTGGAAGAAGGTCCAGCTCTGGCGCACCACGTGCCAATGGCTTTGCCAGCGGACCAGGTTGGTGAATCCGGGATTGATCGCCTGGTTGGTGACGAGATGCTGAAACGCGATCGCCAGGGGCCGCGCGACCAGCAGGATCCCCAGCATGTAGGCCAGTTGCGGTCCCGACGCGCTCAGGAAGTCGGCCGGACTGTGGGTCGATACGAGCTTGATCACGCGGCCGATGAAGACCGGGATGGTCGTGTCGAGCAGCGCGACGATCGATCCCGCGACGAACAGCGCGGCCACGAGATGGCGCACTTGCCGGCCGTGGTGCCAGTAAAAAGCCCCCAGCCCTGCCGGAGGCGGTGCGTCCGCCGGCAGGGCCGTGGGCTCGAGCAAACTCTCAAACAGGCGGAACATCGACATGGGCGACTCTCTCGCCGCCCTTTATGAAGGATCGCGTCGCCCCGCGCTATCGGCAGCCGCGACGCAGGAGGCGCGCCTTAGGCGGCGCGCCGATCCCAGACACCATCGTCGGCGTTCTCCGTCTCGTCGCGGGTCATGTCGGGCCGGTCGCCATCGAGCAGCTGGCGCAGATGGCTCCGCGCGCGAGACGTGCGGCTTTTCATCGTGCCGACGCCGCAGCCCGCCATGTTGGCGGCCTCGCCATAGGAGAAGCCGTTGGCGCCCACGAGGACGAGCGCCTCGCGCTGCGCCGCCGGCAATTCGGCGAACGCGCCCTTGAGCTCCAGCATCTCGACGTGGCCTTCCTGCTCGCCGCGTGTCACCGGCGGTTCGGACGGGAAGCGCACGGCGAACTGCGCCAGACGCTTTTCACTGCGCTTCACGGTGAAATACGAGTTGCGCAGGATCGTGGCCAGCCACGCCTTGAGGTTGGTGCCCGGCCGGAACTGGTCGGCATGGACCAGGGCGCGCAGGACGGTCTCTTGGACCAGGTCATCGGCCAAGGTGCGGTCGCGCGCCATCCGGCAGGCAAAGGCCTTGAGCTGGGGCAGCGTTTGAACGATCTCGTCTTGCAGCAAAGCGGTCATGTCCGGTCCTCCTTGCGGCAAACCTAAAACTGAAACCGGCTGACCCGGTCGGTCAGGTTTGCCAATGGGGCGGGAGATGCCGATAGCATAAATCAGCGTCCGGCGAGGGCAAGCAAGAAGACCGCCTGACGCAAAAAGGCCACACGGGCAGATTAGGGTAGAAATGCTGATTCTCATCTGAATTTGACTTTAGAAATCTCTAGGAGCGATCTCGGTGCCTGCCACAATTTTACCCCGCCGCCTTATTTACTCGATTCAAAGTACCAAATTACCCATCACAGACTATACTTCGACACAGAATACAGTCAGTCTTGTAGAAAGGCGGCAAGCCAGGACTTCACGTCACCAACTGTCGCAAGGCGGTAGCCGGCGGCGGTGACGCCATCGCCCACATGGACCGAGATGCCGCCCAGCCGGTGGATCACCCGAAAGCCCTCTTCGTCGGCACTGTCGTCGCCAACAAAGACCGGGATACGGCCTTTGAACGGCGGCTCGACGAGCAGGCCGGCGATCGCTCCGCCCTTTCCGCCGCCTTCGGGCACGAGCTCGATGACCATCTTGCCTTCGGTTATGTCGACAGCGCCGCCGCTGACATCGACGGCGCGACGGGCGATCGCGCGGCATTTCGCGGCACGCGCCGGCGCCTCACGGAAATGGAGCGACAGAGTTGCGCCTTTGTCTTCGAGCGACACCCCATCGGTTTGCGCGGCGAAATCCGCGAGCATGGCTCGGATCGCCTGAAGCGTCGGCGTCACGGACAATTGAGTGACAATGCCGTCCGCGCTCCGCCGCTCCAGCCCGTGCTGACCGACGATGACGCCTGCGAAAGGCGCGAGGAGCCGTGCCAGCTCGTCGACGGGGCGTCCGCTCAGGATGGACAGAGCACCGCCCAACCATTCGGATAGCGTGTTCAAGAGCCGAGGCAGCTCGGGTCCAACTCTGACCAGATCCGGCTTGGCGGCGATATCCACCAACGTGCCGTCGAAGTCGAGAAACAGCGCGTGACCGCGCTCAAGAACCGGCGGCGCAGGCAGTGTCGCCGCGTCGCGGTTCGCGCCGTCACCCGGGCGCCGCATCACTCAATGCCGCAGTTCGACCGCGCAAGAAGAGGGGAGTTCAGGCACCGGCGCGGTCTGCGGTTGCTGCAAGGCGTCAAGAAATGCTTTGAACCAGGCATGAATATCGTAGTCGCAGAGCCTCGCCAGCATGGCCCGATGGCGCTCGCGGCGCTCTTCGAGCGACATAGCGAGCGCCCGATCAAGCGTCGCCGCGACTTCGTCGATGTCATAGGGATTGACGATGAGCGCCGCGTCAAGCTCTCGCGCCGCGCCGGCAAAACGCGACAGCACCAATATACCGGGGTCCAGCGAATCCTGGCTTGCCACGAATTCCTTGGCGACGAGGTTCATGCCATCGCGGAGCGGCGTGACGAGCGCCACCCGGCTCGCCCGGTAGAAACCGAACAACGTCTCCTGCCGGAAGCGGCGATTGAGGTAGCGCACCGGCAAAATATCCGGTTCGCCGAAGCGGCCATTGATGCGGCCCATGCAGGCGTCAAGCTCCGCGCGAAGATTCTGGTATTCCGGAATCTCCTCGCGGGTCGGCGACGCAATTTGCAGCATGACGATCGCGCGCCGATAATGCGCCTGCCGATCGAGCAGCCGCTCGACGGCGGCAAGCCGTCCGACCAAACCCTTGGAATAGTCAAGCCGGTCGACGCCGATCACAAGGCGCCGGCCGGACAGGCTCTGATAGAGACGTGCCGCCTGGCCCGTACGCGAGGCCCGCGCCGCCTGGGCGGCAACAATGCGCGTGTCGACGCTGATGGGGAAGACACCCACCTCGAGGCTCGTGCCATAGGCGTGTGCCGTTGCGCCGTGGATCATCCAGCCGCCCGCCTCGCGCTCGACATAGTCGCCGAAACATTGCAGGTCGGTCTCGGTCTGGAACCCCACAAGGTCATAAGCGAACAGCGCCCGCACGAGCGCCTCGTGCACCGGCAGGGTCGCCAGCACGCCCGTGGGTGGGAAAGGGATGTGGAGGAAGAAGCCGATCCGGTTGCCGACGCCGAGCCGTCGCAGCGCGGCGCCCACCTGCATCAAATGATAATCGTGCACCCAAACCAGGTCGTCGGGCGCCAGAATCTCCGCAAGGCGGGCGGCAAAGAGCTCGTTCACCTGGCAATAGGCGGCCCAGGCCTCGCGGTCATATTCGGCAAGATCGATGCGATAATGGAACAGGGGCCACAACATGCGATTGGCAAAGGCCAAGTAATAGCCTTCGTAGTTGGCCCGTTGCAGATCGACAACCATGCGCGTGATGCGGCCGTCGCGCTCGCTGCGCGTCGGACCCGGCGGGCCATCGGTCACGGTACCGCTCCAGCCGAACCAGACCGCCTCTTGCATGCCCAGCGCCGCCTGCATGGCGGTGACCAAACCGCCTTCGCTCGGCACGATCGATCCGCCAACTCGGTTCGAGACGATGATCAGGCGTCCCACGGTTCCCTCCCCTCAAAAGTTTGTGGTGATTGCGGCGTCACGGCAGCAAGCGCCACGTCATGGCGTTGCTGACGCCACAGGCCGCGGCAGTCCCAAATCCCTCAAGCTCCACGACCACGCTTCCTTCAATGCGCCGTGCAACGTCTTCTGCCTGGAGGCACGTCACGCCGTCAAGCTTGCCAAGCGTGACGTCCACCTCCACCGGATAACGAGAAGCATTGACCTCGACGGCGAAGCTTCGGAAATCGGGCGCGAGCGCGTCGCTGATCTCGGCCGGCGTCGCCGTCGTTGGTAGCGACTTCACCTTCGCCGCTGCCGCCATCAACGCATCGCGAATGGCCGGGCCGCGCGAGGGCGTGGTGTCCAAGACATGATCCAAAGCGATCAGAACGATAATTGCGAGGGCCAAGGCCTTCGCAACGTCGCTCGCGCGCATGCGCGACCGCCCGGATGAAAAGATCCGGGCGGTCGCTGCACGACTCGCACGGTCTACCCGCGCCATCGATCGCGCCTCTGGCTCTCAATGACGCTACAAATTGGCATGACGACGCAGGTAAGCCACGTCAAGTCGCGGCATCGACCAGCGATGTCGCGTTGGCTCCGCGGTTAGTGCTCCCAAACCGGCCGACCGAGATCGACCTGCGACGGCGTGGTCGCCGCGCCGACGGCGGCACCCGCGCCAGCGCCAATAGCAGCGCCCGCGAGCGGCGCGCCCACCATCGCCCCAGCCACGGCGCCGGTTGCGGCACCGATTCCCGCACCGGAGAGACCGCGATCGCCGGTCGTAGTGCCGCATGCCGCTAGCGTGAAACCGGCCAAGGCGAGAGCGATGAGCGATCGATGCATGATCTTCTCCTGTCTTATGTGATGAGCACGCCGTGCGTGCAATTCTGCTGCACTTCACCCGTTCCGATGGCGGCGAGAGAAGCGAGCATAAAACGCCTCATAGCTTCCGAAGTTCCATCCTAACCCTTTCGGGTACGGAACCGCGGCATGGTGGGCGACGTTTCCCTCGGGTCAGACGTCAAGCTGACTCATCCGAAGGAGCTAGCTATGCATCGGATCATGTTTGCCGCGGCCGCCCTGGCGATCGCAGCCGCTCCGGCCGCGTTTGCGCAAGACGCTTCCGGCATGCCTGCAAATTCGTCGGCCATGCCGGCGGACAGCGGGAGTGCCGCCGCCGTCCAGCCCGCGGACAACGGCACCCATGCCAAAATGCACCGTGTGATCCATTATCGTCACTCGAGTGCAGCGCCTCTTGCGGCGGATGAGAGATCCGTTGCGGATGCGCGCGAGCATCGCCAAACCAGGGCGATGAACCTGATCGGGGCGGCGGGCTATAACGACTTCTCGAATCTCACCCGGGACGGCAAGAATTTCCGCGCAACGGCCATGAAGGGCCAGCAGAGCGTGTCGGTTCTCGTCAATCCCGACACGGGGAGCGTCACCCCCGAATAGACGATGAGCCGTGGGAAAGGGCGCGAGCGCACATCGCCGCGCCCTTTCGCGGCGTCAATCCCAGCTGTCACACCGCCGGAAGACCGCCGAGTAATGCTGAGGCGTGTCGATAAGGTTGTTGGCCGCTTTCGTGCGAGCGAGGACCGCATCAAGGACCGGCGCAAGAATATGGTGAATCATCGCCGCGTAAGCGCTCTCTGGATCGCTGCTCGGTCCGATCGGTAGCGCGGAAGGCAGCTTCGCCCGGCGGAGCGTGTCTTCCATTGCAGGCTCGTAGTAGGCGATCGCCTCGCGAAAGACGCGAACGTGCTCGTTCTCGTGATCAATGATCGCTCGCTGTTGGCAGCTGCCGGCCTTGAATCGGCGATCGGCCAGCACCTCAATCTCTGGAGCAGCGGCGATGGTCGCGCTTTCAAACACCGCGCATGAGTCGTTCGTGCGGTGAAATGCGACCTCGATCCTAAGATCGTATTGATTGACGGTCAGCCCAAGAAGGCGGCTGCCACGGCCAAGCGCGGTGCCGTTCTCCCGGGCACGAGCCGACAAAGTCTCCGTCGCTTCGTTCAGCTTGTAAGTAACTGGCGGCGTCACGACGTCGAGCGTGAAGGCGGGGGCGATCAAATTCGAGCGACACTCCGCGCGAGCCGCAGCGATCGATAACATCGAGAAAAGCAGCGCGGCGCCCACGCCCATGCGGCGAAACGCTCGCCCCGAACGAACTTTCATCAATAAAGGGCCCCCCGAAGCCTTGAGTTACGTCCGAAAGGATCGAATCCCACGGAGATGACACAAGCATATCACAACTCGTTTACCATCCGGCGTGGCCGATCGCCGCACGATTTCGCCTTTTCATTGAAAAACGTCCGCCGCTTTAACAGACCGGCAAAGTCACATACATGCCACGCATCCTTCGGCCCGTGCGGCGCATTTTCACACGCGGCGTCTTTTCATTGCATATGCAAGCGACGGCATCCGCCGCATCATGCGTGGGAACTCATAGGAGATTTGGTCATGCTGAACCACCGCACAATGCTGGGCTTGGCATCGGTCGGCATATTGCTGGCTGCTTGCACTCAAAGCAGGCCCGTTCCTGCCGACACCAGCGGCAAGGCGACGATCTTCACCGATGGCTATGTCGCCATGCAGAACGGCAACGATGTCGAGGCCCGCAACGATTTCGAGCAGGCTTACTCGGCCGCGCCCAATGATCCCTATCATGAGGAAGATCTCGCCGCGACCTATCAGAATACGGGCGATCTCCGCCAAGCGCTGCCGCTTTATCGACATGTGATCGCGACTGCCGGCGATGTCTATCCGACTCACGTCACGCGGCCCGAAGTACAGGGGATGAGCGTGGCGCAGGTCGCCGAATGGAATCTCAAGATGGCCGGGATCGATCAGTACGGCAACGCGATCCAGCCGGAGGTGCAATCGCAAGCGGCGGCCTTGGCGGCGCCGGCCGAAAGGACATGGCAAGTGTTCTTCAACTTCGATCGCTCCGACCTTACGCCGCAGGCGCTGCAGACGATCCGCGAGGCTTCGAACGGCGCGAAATCGGGCGACCTGACGCGCATCTCGCTTACGGGTCACACAGACTCGGTTGGCACGGACGCCTACAACATGCGCCTATCCGACCAGCGCGCGCGCTCGGTGCAGCAGGCGCTCGAGGCCGATGGCATTGCGCAAGGCGATATCGTCGTCCGAGGCGTGGGTAAGGCCGGTCAAATGGTGCCGACGCCCGCCGGCGTCCGCGAGCCGCAAAACCGTCGCGTCGAGATCGTCGAGGAAAAGGCGCTCGTCGACTAGGTGGCGCCGGAAGGATCCGATCAAAGGGGCGCATTCGGCGACGGATGTGCCCCTTCGATATTCAGGGATCAGGGGACCCTTGGGCAGCCCGGGACGGGACGACCGTGATAGTCCGAGCCGCCAGGCCGATCTTGATGAAGCGCATCAGCGCACAGGACGTGCCGGTGATATGCGACCCTGTGGCGCGCCGCGCGGCGATCGGCCGCGGCGGAACGCCTTGCGTAGTAATCCACTTTTTGGAGCTCCGCGGAGCATTGCTCCGGCGATGCCGCCGTCTTTGCCGCGTCGAGATGGCTTTGAGCGGCGCGCGTATTTGGGCCCGGCTTCAAACCGTCGACAAAGCTTTGTGCCTTCGGAAGGTCCGAACAGGGGATTGCCGCTGCCGCCAGGCCAGGCGCGAAAAGTGCAAAGACGGCGGCGGATAAGATGATTGATCGCATGTGAGGTCTCCCCGCGAAGTTGATGTAAAGTGCCGCTCGCCGGCGCCAATTTCCAATAACAATTGTGTGGGTAATGGGGCGGGGTTCGACTTCTTCTCAACGCGTGCCAGTTGCCAGAAGGCCGCGCCCGCATTATCGAAAGTCCGACCGCAGGGAGACACAAGAATGCCATCCTCGAAACCGCCCTTTCGGGCCGATCACATCGGAAGCCTTCTTCGCACGGCGGCCCTGCGCGACGCGCGCGCCCAGCGCCAGCGGGGAGAGATCACGGTCGCCGCGTTAAAAGCGGTGGAGGATCGTGAGATCGAAAAGATCATTGCCAAGCAGGCCGAGATCGGGCTGCAGGCGATCAGCGATGGCGAATTCCGCCGGTCGTGGTGGCATCTCGACTTCCTTGCCGGGCTCAAGGGAACCGAATGGTACGAGATGGACCAGGGGATCGCGTTTTCAGGCACCAATACGCGTGCGCAGGGGATCCGGGTCGTGGGCAAGCTCGCCTGTGACGGCCACCCCATGGTCCAACATTTCAAATTCTTGCAGGCGCATACGGATCGCACGGCCAAGATGACCATTCCGGCGCCGTCCGCTCTTTACGGCCGCACCGGCCGAGCTCCGATCAGCCGCGCGGCCTATCCCTCGCTCGACGAGTTCTTCGCCGACCTTGGCGCCGTCTACCGCAAGGTCGTGCGCGCGTTCGCCGACGCGGGGTGTCGCTATCTTCAGCTCGACGAGGTTTTCATCGCCATGTTGTGCGACGATGCCTATTGCCAAACCGTCAAGCAGCGCGGCGACGATCCCAAGAGGCTGGGTGAGATCTATGGTGACCTTATCAATGAGGCGATGGCCGACATTCCCGCCGACATGACCGTCACGATGCATCTCTGCCGCGGGAACTACAAGTCGACCTTCATGGGATCGGGCGGCTACGACCCTGTGGCCGAGATCCTGTTCAACCGCATCAAGGTGCACGGCTACTTCCTGGAATACGACTCCGATCGCGCCGGCGGGTTCGAGCCGTTGCGCCGGTTGCCGAAGGACCGGCGCGCCGTGCTGGGTCTCGTGACCTCGAAGACCGGCGCGCTCGAAAGCAAGGAGGTGATCAAGCGGCGGATCGACGAAGCGAGCCGCGTGGTCGCCCTCGAACAGCTTTGCCTCAGCCCCCAATGCGGCTTTGCCTCGACCGAGGAAGGGAACGTGCTGGCCGAAACGGAGCAATGGGCAAAGCTGCGGCGCGTCGTCGAGGTCGCCGACGAGGTATGGGGAAAAGGGCCATGAAAGACCTCGCCGGCAAGTTCGCCTTCGTCACGGGCGCCGCCAACGGGATCGGCCTCGGGATCGCGCGCGCACTCGCCAGAGAGGGTGTCCATGTCGCCCTCGCCGACATCGAGCGGGAAGGGATCGAGCGCGCGGCACAGGATGTTGCGTCGCTCGGCGTCCGGACCATGGCGCTGCGGCTTGACGTGTCCGATCGGGCGGCGGTTGAAAGCGCCGCGCGGGACGTCGGAGCAGAGTTCGGCCGACTCCATATTTGCGTCAACAATGCCGGGGTGTCGCTCCAGCGCGGGCCCGCCTACGAGATCGCGCCGGCGCAATGGGACTGGCTGCTGGGCGTCAATGTCTTCGGCGCGGTGAATGGTGTGCACGCCTTCCTTCCGCTCATCAAGCGGCACGGCGAGGATGGCCATATCGTCAACACCGCCTCGATCGCCGGGCTGCAGGTCCATCCGGTGCTTCGCAACGGCTCTTATTCGATGACGAAATACGCCGTTGTCGCCTTTTCCGAGGCGCTCGAGGCCGAGCTGCAGGGAAGCCGGATCGGTGTCTCGGTCCTTTGTCCGGCCCTGGTGACGACGACGATCAACGCTTCGTCGCGCCGCCGCCCGGAACGGTTCGGCGGTCCCTTCGCCGAGAATCGCGTCGACGTGGCGGCGCTCGTCAGCGATCAGGTGGCATGGACGCCCGATGAGGTCGGTCATCGCGTGGTCCACGCCATTCGCAACTCCGAATTCTTCATCTTCACCCATGGCGTGATGCGGGCCGGTATCGAGCGGCGCCACGACCGGATCCTGGCGGCGTTCGACGATCTGGCGCGATACGAAGCGGAACGGAACGGGAGGGTACCGTGACCGACTCGCGACCGACGATCCATTACCCGGTGGACGAGCAATGGCTCGCCACCCGCGTCGAGGAGGCGATCGAGCCGGAGCGGCCGATCATCGATCCCCATCATCACCTCTGGGACCGGCAGCAGCGTTATCTCTTGGACGAGCTGTTGAAGGATCTCAACACCGGCCACAAGATTCTCGCCACGGTCTATCTCCAGTGCGGGTCGATGTACCGGGCCGGCGGCGATCCTGCTTATGCGTCGGTCGGCGAGACCGAATTCGTCAACGGCATCGCGGCGATGTCGGCGAGCGGCGGTTACGGGACGGCGCGCGCCTGCGCCGGCATTGTCGGCCACGCCGATCTCTATGGGCTCGGTGCCGGCGTCGAGCCCGTGCTCGAGGCGCATGTCCGTGCCGGCGGCGGGCGGTTTCGCGGCGTCCGTAACTCCTCGGTCTGGGACGCCGACGCGTCGATTGTCAGCGTGCCTGTCCCGCCGCCGCGCGGACTGCTCGGCGACGCGCGGTTTCGCGAGGGATTCGCGCGGCTGGCGACGTTCGGCCTGTCGTTCGACGCCTGGCTTTATCACCCGCAGATCGGCGAGCTTGCGGCGCTGGCGCGCGCGTTCCCCGACACGACCATCGTGCTCGACCATGTCGGCGGGCCGCTCGGCGTTGGCGCCTACAAAGGCCGGCGCGCCGACGTGTTCGCGGTGTGGCGCGACGCGATCCGCGAGATCGCGCGCTGCCCCAACGTCAACGTGAAGCTTGGCGGACTCGGCATGAAGTGGATCGGATTCGGCTTCGAGGAGAAGCCCCGCCCGCCTGCCTCCGAGGAGCTCGCGCGTGAGTGGCGCCCTTATCTCGAGACCTGTATCGAGGCTTTCGGTCCGGACCGCGCCATGTTCGAAAGCAATTTCCCGGTCGACAAGCAATCGTGCAGCTACGCCGCGCTGTGGAACGCGTTCAAGCGCTTTGCCGGGCCCTATTCCGAGGCCGAAAAGAAGGCGCTGTTTTTCGGCACGGCCGCGAGGGTTTATCGGCTCGAGGTCTGGTGATGAGGGGGCGTGTTTGGTTTGGCTGGCCTGGCGGTGACCTACTCTCCCGCGTCTTGAGGCGCAGTACCATTGGCGCGGAGGGACTTGACGGCCGAGTTCGGGATGGGATCGGGTTTGGTGC
>DATJLY010000244.1:0-3618 GCA_035509095.1 Allostellaceae bacterium
CAGGGGTCCGAGATCCCGTGATCGGAACGCCTCGACGCGGTACGTGGAATTCTTGGTCACATCGCGGGCATTGAAGATCGTGTCGTTCATCAGGACAAGACATCCGCGCCCGCGCGAGTTGGCATCGGCGGCCACCCTCACCGCGTTCAAGAGGTTGAGATAGCCGTCGGCGCTGAGCGCCGAAGCGGGCCGCATAGCGCCCACGATCACAACGGGCTTGTCGGTCCTCAAAGTCAGGTTGAGGAAATAGGCAGTTTCCTCAAGCGTGTTCGTTCCATGCGTGATGACGATCCCATCGGCGCGGTCCTGCGCGAACATCGTGTGAATTGTCCGAGAGAGATCGAGCCAGTCCTTATCGACGAGTGCCTGGCTCGGCAGGCGCCGAAAAGGAACTTCCTCAACAGCAGCGATGTCGTTGAGCTCCGGAAGCAGGGCCAGTAACGTGCCGTCGTCGAGGCGCTTGCGCGTCTCGATGTACCAAGCCAAATCCAGACGGTCGGAGCCGACCGAGTCAATTGTTCCGCCGGTGATGATGAGTCCTATCCGTGGCAATGCAGCCATTGAAGACTGTCCTCTGAGCCTTCGAGCCTGATCACCGCAGCAGTTCCTGGCGCGCGATCACGAGTTTCTGGACCTCGGAAGCACCTTCATAGATGCGCAAGGCGCGAATCTCGCGGTAGAGCGCCTCGACCGCGCTGCCCCGCTTGACGCCCAGTCCGCCCGAGAGCTGCACGGCATCATCGATCACGCGCTGCGCCGCCTCGGTGGCAAAGAGCTTCGCCATCGCCGCCTCGCGCGTGATGCGTTCGGCTCCCGAGTCCCGCGCCCACGCGGCGCGATAGATCAGAAGCGCACTCGCCTCGATCGACGTCGCCATGTCGGCAAGCTTTTCCTGGACCAGCGGAAGTTCGGCCATCGCGGCGCCGAACATGCGTCGCGTGCGGATATGGGCCAGTGCCTCGGCATAAGCATGGCGGGCCAAGCCCAGTGCCGCGGCGCCGACGCTCGGTCGAAACAGGTCGAGCGTCGTCATCGCAAGCTTGAATCCCTCGCCTGGGGCACCGACAAGCGCGTCGGGGCCGACGCGGCAGCCATCGAAGACCAGGGTTGCCAAGGGATGGGGTGCCATCACCTCGATCCGCTCGGCGATGGAAAGACCGGGCGCGTCCGCAGGCACGATGAAAGCGGAGATGCCGCGCGTTCCGGTAGCTTCGTCGCCGGTGCGCGCGAAGGTGACGTAGTGACCGGCAATACCGCCATTCGAGATCCAGGTTTTGCTTCCATCGAGGCGCCAGCCGTCGCCATCTCGCCGCGCGCGCGTCGCAAGCGCCGCCACGTCCGACCCGGCATTGGACTCGCTCAGGGCGAAGGCGGCAAGGCTCGTCCCCCGACGCACGCCGGGTAGAATGCGCGAACGCTGCGCCGCGGTGCCGAAAAGGGTGACGGTGGCCGTGCCGAGCCCCTGCATCGCAAAGACGAAATCGGCGAGCGCATTCCGCCGTGCCAATATCTCGCGCACGAGGCAGACACTGCGCGCCGAGATCGTCTGCCCATCCTCGGGCACGGCCTGGCGAAGGAAGCCGGCCTCGCCCAAGGCGCGGGCGATGCGACGGCAGGTCTCGTCGAGATCATCCCGGTCCGGCGGCAGGTTCGGGAGCCACGTCTCGAGTGCAGCCGCCAGCGCACGGTGCCGCTCTTCGAAAAAGGGCCAGGCAAGATGGTCCATCAATTGCCCTCGAAGCGAGGCTTCTGCTTTGCGGCGAAGGCTTCATACGCGCGGCGAAAATCCTGCGTCGTCATGCAGACGGCTTGGGCCTGCGCCTCGGCAGCGATGGCGCTGTCGAGATCCATCGACCATTCTCGATGCAACATCGCCTTTGTCATTGCATGGGCGAAGGTGGGGCCGTCCGCAAGCCGGCGTGCCATCGCCAAAGTCTCGTCCAGCAGCTTTTCCGGCGAGAACAACGCGTTGAAAAAGCCCCATCGCTCCGCTTCTTCGCCGCCAATGGCGCGACCGGTGTAGAGAAGGTCGGAGGCGCGGCCTTGGCCGATGATGCGCGGCAGCATGGCGCAAGCCCCCATATCGCAGCCGGCCAGTCCGACGCGGGCGAAAAGGAAAGCGACGCGCGCGTCGGTGGTGCCGTAACGCAGATCCGACGCCATCGCGAGGATGGCGCCGGCGCCGGCGCAGACCCCGTCGACGGCGGCGAGAATCGGTTGCGGCGCCGCTCGCATCGCCTTGACGAGGTCGCCGGTCATCTCGGTGAAGGCAAGAAGCTCTGGCATCGCCATCTTCGTGAGCGGGCCGATGATCTCGTGCACGTCGCCGCCGGAGCAGAAATTCCGCTCTGCTCCGGTCAGAACCACGATCTTGACATCGTGAGCGTGGCGAAGCGCGCGGAACGTGTCGCGCAGCTCGTCATAAGAGTCGAAGGTGAGGGGGTTCTTCTTCTCCGGCCGCGACAGCGTGATGCACGCGACCGCGCCGTCCTGATCCAGGCGAAAATGCTTTGGCTGTGAAAGTGGCATCACATCACCTCGCCGCCGGAGATTATGAGCGACTGGCCGGTGACGCCATGCGCCTCGGGTCGGCAAAGGAAAGCGACTGCGGCCGCGACTTCGGCGGGATCGGTGAGACGGTTTTGCGGATTGAACCGCTCGAGCGCAGCGCGCGCCTCCGCGGCGTTGCGTCCGGTTTGCGTCTCGATTACGGCGATCGCGTTTCGCGCCATGTCGGTCTCCGTGAAACCGGGACAAACCGCATTGACGGTGACCCCGCTTCGCGCGATTTCGAGAGCCAACGCGCGGGTAAGGCCGATGATCCCATGTTTTGCGGCGCAGTAGGCGGCCGTATATTGATAGGCCTTGAGACCCGCGGTGCTCGCGATATTCACCACGCGGCCCCACCGCCGCTGGGTCATGCCCGGAAGCGCGAGCCGCGTCGCGAGGAACGTGCCGGTCAGGTTGATGGCGATGATCCGGTTCCAATCCTCCAAGGACGTTTTCTGAAACGGCAGGGCGAGCGCTTCGCCGGCATTGTTGACCAGAATATCGATGCCGCCGGCCGCGTTGAATGCGGACTGGAGCGAATCGCTGTCGGTCACGTCGGCGACCAGTGCATGGCAGCCAAGGGCGTGGGCCGCTTCCTCGACCGCGTCCTTTGCCCGTGCCGTGATGACGACGCCGGCGCCTTCGGCCAGAAGACGCTCTGCGATCGCGCGGCCGATGCCGCGCGCGCCGCCGGTGACAAGCGCCACTTTGCCGGCAAGCTCGCCCGTCATGTGGGGGCTTCCGGGCCGGCAGCTTCGAACGACGGTGTCATGGCATCCTCGACGGGAGTGCGCTTAAGCCCGCCCTGGCCAGCGGTGGCGCGGCTCCCACCCAAGAACGTCGCGCGCACGGCTGATATCGATCAGCGAGCGATAGGAATCCCTACCGTATTCCGGCCCGCCGCGCCATGGCACATCGGGCACATGAGTCCTGACCAGGTCCAATGTCGGTCGGTGATCGGCGACGTCCGAGGCGCAGAGGAGGAGCCTCGTGTGGCCTCGAAAGCCGGTGCGCAGCGCCGCCTCGGTCGCCTCGGCGACATCCTCGACATGAATGTGCGTCGCGAGA
>DATJLY010000245.1:0-5075 GCA_035509095.1 Allostellaceae bacterium
GGTAATGGCGGAACGCGGCCTCGGGCAGCGTGCCGTCGGCGAGGCGCCGCACGAAATCGTGCCGCGTATAGGACGGCCACGTCGCACCCGCCGCGGCGACCAGCCGGTCGAAGAGCGTGTTACCGGACATCGCGACGACGACCCGGGCGCCATCGGGAAGGTCGAGCATCATCAGCCGTTCAACAGATTGCGCGTCGCCGCCGGCAGCGTGACGGTGAGCCCGTCGAGCTCCTCGGTCATGATGATCTGGCAGCCGAGCCGCGACGTCTGGGTCAGGCCGAAAGCGAGATCGAGCATATCCTCCTCGTCCTCGGTCGCGTCCTTCAAGAGCTCGTACCAATCGGCATCGACGATGACGTGGCAGGTCGAACAGGCGAGCGATCCTTCGCACGCGCCCTCGATATCGATGTCGTTGCGGTGCGCGATCTCCAGCACGCTCAATCCGATCGGAGCCTCGACCTCGCGCCGCGCGCCGTCGCGATCGATGAAGGTCATTTTCGGCATCGGCACAAGTCCCACAAACGTCACGGCGCCGGCGCCAAATCCTCGGCCAGCACCGCCGCGGCCAGCACGGCTTCATCGCCGCTTCCCAAGCGCGCCATCAGCCGCAGCACCTCAAGCCCTGCCGCTTCCGCGGCCTTGGCAAGCACGAGCTCATCAAACGGTGCTGCCGCGATGACCGCATGCGTCACCGGCCGCTGAAGCTGCCGTTCGGCGCGGCCGCGCAGGTCGCGCAGCAGCGCGCCCAATTCCCGTTCGTCGAGCCGGCCGCGCGGCGCAAGGCCGGGCGTCATAAGCCGCCTTTCTCCAGTGTCGCCCGGCAGGATCTCTGCATTACCGCCGACCGCGATCGCGACCGCGGCCCCTTCGGGGGCGCCCACATCGATGCCAACCGCGGCGCCATGCCCGTCGCTGTCGACCGGCGCGCCATCGGGCTCTTCGATCTGGAAGAGTTTCATCCCGCGATCAGACGTGGAAGGATTCGCCGCAACCGCACCGGCCCTTCTCGTTCGGATTTCGGAACGTGAAGCCCGATTGCAGCTTGTCTTCGACGAAATCCATCTCGGTCCCGATGATGAACATGGTCGCCTTGGGATCGATCAGAATGGTGACGCCGTTCTGCTCCACCACTTCGTCGAATTTCCCCTTTTCGTCCGCGTATTCGAGCGTATAGGTCAGCCCCGAGCAGCCGCGCGAGCGCACGCCGACGCGAATGCCGACCGACGGCTTACCGCGCTTTTGAAGAAGGGCCCGGATGCGTTCCGCCGCCGCTTCCGTCACGCTCATCGCCTGCTTGCGCGCCACCATGTTAAGGGCTCCTTAACCCCATTAGCTGCACCCGCCACCCCTTATTTGGCACCGACCGGGTCACTTGTCACCCTGCCGGCGCGCAATCGCCCCACCGCACCGGCAAGGGCGTCGATGGCGAAATCGACCTCTTCGGCGATGGTGAACCGACCGAGCCCGATCCGGATCGAGGCGGCGGCAAGCGCGTCGCCCAATCCCAGCGCCCGAAGGACATAGGACGGCTCGACCTCCGCCGCGGTGCAGGCCGATCCCGAGGACAAGGCCAAGGTTGGGCAAGCGGCCATCAAATCAGGTGCGGCAATGCCGGGAAAGCTGAGATTGAGGTTGCCGGGGAGCCGCCGCTCGGGATCGCCGTTCAGCACGGCATCGGGCACCAGCGCGCGGATGCCGGCCAGGAACCGCCGCCGCAAGCCCAAAAGCCGATCCGCTTCCGCCACCATCTCCGCCTCGGCCACCGCCGCCGCCGCGCCGATCCCGACGATCAGTGGCGTCGGCAACGTGCCCGACCGCAAGCCTCGCTCCTGCCCGCCGCCATCGAAGAGCGGTGCGATCCGCGCGCGCGGCCGTCGCCGCACATAAAGCGCGCCCACACCCTTCGGGCCGTACATCTTGTGGCCGGAGATCGACAGAAGATCGACACCCCACTCCGTCACATCGACCGGGATCTTGCCGACCGCCTGCGCGCCGTCGGTGTGAAAAAGGATCGAGCGCGCGCGGCAGAGGCGCGCGATCTCGCCGACCGGCTGCAACACGCCGACTTCGTTGTGCGCCGCCATCACGGACACGAGGCTCGTGCGCTCGTCGAGCGCCGCCTCGAGCCGCTCCAGATCGACAAGCCCGCTGTGCTCGACCGGAAGCACCGTAACGCGGAATCCCTCGGCCGCGAGCACGCGACAGCTCTCGAGGACGCATTTGTGCTCGGTCGCCAGCGTTACGACATGGTCCTTGCCGAAGGCGCGGTGGAAATGCGCCGCCCCCTTGACCGCGAGGTTATTGGCCTCGGTCGCGCCCGAAGTGAACACGATCTCGCGCGGCTCGGCGCCGATGAGCGCAGCAAGCTGCGCCCGCGCGCGCTCGACCGCCGCTTCCGCCTCGCGTCCGAACGCATGGGTCAGCGAGGCCGGATTGCCGAATTTCTGCGTGAACCATGGGATCATCTCGTCGAGCACGCGCGGATCGCACGGTGTCGTCGCGTGATAGTCGAGATAGACCGGCGGCCGGTTGCGTTCGCTCATGCGGCCTTCGCCCGGGTCCGCTGGTAAAGCGCGCCCCAGGCCTCCACAAGATGGTCGATATCGGCAGCCTCGGTGCTCCAGCCGAGGCTGATGCGGATGGCGCAATCGGCGTCGGCTTCGGCGACGCCCATCGCCTCGAGCACCGGGCTCCGGCGCAGCTTCCCGGACGAGCAGGCGGCGCCCGCGCTCACCATCACGCCGGCAAGGTCGAGCGCCATGATTTGCGTCGCCGCCGGGACGCGCGGCATGGAGAGACAGAGCGTGTTGGCAACGCGCGGGACGGGGGCGCCAAACACTTGGGCGTCAGGCGCGAGCGCCAACAGGCGCCGCTCGGCCTCATCGCGCAACCGGGCGATGCGGGCCTGATTGTCGATGTGCCGCGCCGCTTGGCGAGCGGCGATACCAAAGCCAACAATGCCGGCGACATTCTCGGTGCCCGCGCGGCGCCCCCGCTCCTGCCCGCCGCCGGCAATAAGCGGCGCCAGATCGAGGTCCGGGCGCACGACCAGCGCGCCGACGCCTTGCGGGCCGCCGATCTTGTGCGCTGACAGCGTCAAGAGATCGGCGCCAAGCGCCGCCGTCGACAAGGGCAGCCGGCCGGCGGCCTGCACCGCGTCGCTATGGAACAGCGCGCCATGCTTCTTTGCGATGCGCGCGGCCTCGGCCACGGGCTGGATGACGCCGGTCTCGTTGTTCGCCAGCATGATCGAGACGAGCGCAGGTCGCGTTTCCGCGGCCAACATGCGGTCGAGCGCCCCGAGATCGACCTGTCCGTCCCCCGTGACCGGGATGACCGTCGCACCGGGCACGGCGCGGACCGAATCGTGCTCGATCGCCGAGACCAGGACGCGGCGGTCAAATCCGCGAAGGGCTGTCTGATTCGCCTCGGTGCCGCCGCTCGTGAACAGGATGTCCTGCGGGGCCGCGCCGACGAGTGCCGCGACGTCCAGGCGCGCCTCTTCGACCGCGCGACGCGTGGCTCGGCCCCAGCGATGCACCGATGACGGATTACCGCATCGGGCCAAGGCTTCCGCCATCGCCGCCGCGACTTCGGGCAGCACCGGCGCGGTGGCGTTCCAGTCCAGGTAAGTTGCGCGAGGATCCGTCACGAACAGAGACCTACTGCGCCGCCATCACGTCCCGCCGCTCGCAATGGAGCACGCCGCTGCGGCCCAAGAGGCGTCGCTCGCAGACATCGGCGAGGGTGACCGAACTCAGATAGAGGTGGATCTGATTGCCGAGCTCTTCCCAAAGATCGTGGGTCAAGCAGCGGCTCTTGCTGCCCGAGCATCCAAGCGGCGCGCCCGGCATGCAGCGGGTCGCGCGAATCGGCTCGTCGACCGCGAGGATGATGTCGGAGATCCGGGTGTCGCCGGCGCCATGCGCCAGGAGATAGCCGCCGCCCGGACCGCGCACGCTCTTGACGAGGCCGGCGAGCCGAAGCTTGGCGAAAAGCTGCTCGAGATAGGAGAGCGAGATGGCCTGCCGCTCGGCGACCTCGGCAAGCGCCACGGGGTCGCCGCACCCGTGCTTGGCGATATCGACCATCGCCATGACCGCATAGCGACCCTTGGTGGTGAGTCTCATTTTCGCCGCTCCTCGCTATCGGCGGCCGCCGGCGGCTTCGGCGGTCGGCTCCTCGAGCGGGATCGCAATCGGCTTGCGCGGTGCCTCACGTGCCCGCTCCGCCTCGTCGAGTCGGGCGCGGAGCGAGGCAACCTCGCCCTGCAGGATCGCGATCGCGCAGGCGACCGGATCGGGCGTCTCGTCGCACGGGGTGCCATAAGGCAGGAACTGCGGCGGCTGTTGTTGTGGCGCGGGGCGGTCCTCGCCTTGCTTGCGTGCGGGGATGCCGACCATGGTCGCGCCCGCCTCGACCGCGGCGAGCACCACGGCGTTGGCGCCGATGCGCGCCTGTCGGCCGACCGTAAAAGAACCGAGCACCTTGGCGCCGGCGCCTACGATCACGCCATCCTCCAAGGTCGGATGGCGTTTGCCGCGATGGAGCGAAGTGCCGCCGAGCGTTACCCCCTGATAGAGCGTCACATCGTCGCCGATTTCGGTCGTCTCGCCGATCACCACCCCCATACCGTGATCGATGAAGAGCCGGCGGCCGATCCTGGCGGCCGGATGGATCTCGATCCCGGTCGCCATCCGACCCAGGTGAGAGACGAATCGACCCAGCACCAGCCAGCCATGTTCCCAGAGGAAATGCGCAGTCCGGTAGAAGAGAAGCGCATGAAACCCTGGGTAGCAGAACACCACCTCAAGCGACGAACGGGCTGCGGGGTCGTGCTTCAGCACCGTCGCAATTTCATCACGCAGGTTTTTGAATGTCATTGGAATCGCTATGCTATGATCGTCTGCAAGGAGCCCGCGCCGTGCGAGTCGAGCAACGGAAGCGGGACGTTAACGAGACCAAGTAGGGCAGTCAAGAATACGGGTGGTACGCATGTCGAATGGTCATCGCATTAACGTAGTGTCGTACCCGGATATTTCCAGCGGGACAGCCGGCCGTCATGCCTGAGGTCG
>DATJLY010000246.1:0-2383 GCA_035509095.1 Allostellaceae bacterium
CCTTTCCAACCCGCGCCGAATTCTCGACGAGCTTGTCCTCAAGGTTCGCCTCGACTGCGCCAAGCCCCGCCGCGGCGGCGAGCGGGTTGCCGCCGTAGCTCGACGAACTGCCGCTCGGCTCGCCGAAGGGCGCCGCCGACATGCGCTCGAGCGATGAGGCGACGGCGCTCAACGGAAAACCGCCGCCGATGCCCTTGCCGATCGTCATGACGTCCGGCTTCAGCCCAAAGTGATCGGAGGCCCACATTTTTCCGGTGCGTCCGAAACCGACCAGAATTTCGTCGGCGATGAGAAGGGCGCCGGTCTCTGTCGCGATCTCGCGCACGGCGTGGATGAAGTCGTCGGGCGGAATGACGTTGCCGGCCGTGCCCTGCATCGGCTCCATGATGATTGCGGCAACCTCGTTCTGGGTGTCGTTCTTGATGACGTTGCGCAGATGCTCGGCGCAGGCGAGGCCGCAGGACGGATATTCGAGCTTCCACGGGCAGCGATAGCAGTTCGCATAGGGCGACAGGTGCATCCCCGGCGGGAACGGTCCCTGGTGATTGCGGTAGCTGCCGCCGAGAAGGCCGATAACGCCGGCGGTCTTGCCGTGGTACCCGCCCCAGAAGCCGACGAACTCGAATTTCTTGGTGATGGATTTGGCGAGCCGGAAGGCGGCTTCGACCGCCTCGGCGCCGCCGGAAAACAGCTGGATATGAGTGATGCCCTCGGGCAGCACGCTGCTGACAAGCTCGAGGAAGCGGGCGCGGGTTTCAGTGGTGAAGCTGCCGAAGGTGACACGCTCGAGCTGCTCCCTCAGGCGCTTGACATAGTGGGGATGGCAGTGGCCGAGACTGCCGACGGCGACGCCGGCGATGAAATCGAGATATTCGTTGCCGTCGACGTCGGTGATCGTGCACCCGCTGGCGCGATCGACCGCGAGCTGTGAATAGAGCGCGATCGACTGCAGCCCGGGCGCCATCGCCTGCGCCTCGCGGTCGAAGATCGCCTTCGATGCCGGCCCGGGCACCTGGTGGTGCGGATCGGAGGCATGGGCCGGCATGTTGCTCCGCACGGGGCTGTCGTTCATGAGAACATTTTCCCTATCAGGTGACGGCGCGCAGGCGCCGTTGGAAGCGATCGGTCAGATGGTTCGCGATCGCCTCCGCGGCCTGATCGCGATACCGCGCATAGCTGGGCCAGGCATTGAGGTCGATGATCACCGGTTTGCCGTCCGCTTGAATGATGGCGTCGCCGCCGAAAACCTCGACCCCCAGCGCCGCGGCGGCTCCAACCGCGACATCGCGCAGGCGCGCCACCTCGAAGGCGTATCCGATCATGCCCCTGTCGCGATGGTAAAACCACTCGAACCAGCCGGCGCCCGGCGGCTCGCCGGCGCCGCCGCTCACGCCATAGAACTTCACGAGATCACCGGGCACATGCTCCTGCACGACCGCGAAGGGCATGCCGCGCGCCGCGAACCTGTCCAATGCCTCGCGCCAGCCGTCTTCGGAGGCGATGTACATGACATCGTCGGACTGGGTCGCGTGGAAATCATGTCGCTTGATCCACACTCCCGCGGCCGGCGGCAGCCTGCTCGCCTCCGTGGCCACGATCCGGCTGGGCGGCGCGGAGACATGATGCTGGGCGAACAGCTCGATCATGCGGTGACGATAGGTATTGCGGATCGCATCCGGGGAATTGACGACGACGGCGCCCGACTGGGTTGCGCCTTTGAGGCGATCGAGGATTTCGGCGCGTTCGCACATCGCGAATATGTTGGCGCCGCGCGTGGTGAACGCGACGTCAGCGGCATCGGCGGTGAGGAGCTCGACGTTGAAGCCCCGCGCCGCAAGCGCTTCGCCGACACGGTTCATGATCGCCGCATCATCGCCGATACGCCCCGGCGAGTGCGCGGTCTCGCGGTAGATGCCCCAGCAGTGGCGACCGCGCTCATGCATCGTCGGCCCGATGCGCATGGCCGGGCGTTGCCGACTCGGCCGCCGTGATGTCGCGGGCCCGGTCGATGTCGAACACCCCGGGCACGACGACACCGTAGACCGGCTGGCGCTCGGCGACCAGCCAGCCGAGATAGTCGCGCAGACGGGGGAACTCCGCGCCGGGCAGTGGGGGCCGCTCCGTGGGCAGCCTGTAGAGCCCCGCCGTCACATGGCTGCCATCGCCGCCGCCGAGCTGCCGGATGCGGCCGTCGGCGCGGTCGAGGGTCACCCAGAGCGGGTTTTCGTCATCGACGTGGCTGGTGACGCCGAGCACGACCGCGGTCTCGGGAAATCCGGCGGCGGCCTGCACATAGGCGCGGAAATCCTCCACCGGCATGATGCCGTCTACGGTCGTGATCACCGCCGGTTCAGGCGCCAGCCGGTCGGCGACGAGCCGGAAG
>DATJLY010000247.1:0-4267 GCA_035509095.1 Allostellaceae bacterium
TCAAGGCGATCGATCCGGCAATGTTCACGAAATCAGGCCTGATGGTCGGGCTAGGCGAGGACAAGAGCGAAGTGCTGCAGGTGATGGACGATCTGCGCGCGGCGCGGGTCGATTTCCTCACTATTGGACAATATTTGCAGCCCACGCCCAAGCATCATGGCGTCGATCGGTTCGTGACGCCCGACGAGTTCGAGAGCTATCGCGCGCAAGCCTATGGCAAAGGGTTCCTGATGGTCGCGGCATCGCCCTTGACGCGCTCCTCCTATCTTGCCGGCGACGATTTCGCGAAGCTGCGCGCGGCCCGCGCGGCGGGATGCTGAACCCGCGATGTCGACCCATGCCGAGCGCCGCCGGCTTCCCTACGCGCCGGAGCAGCTGTTCGATCTCGTCGCCGATGTCGAGCGCTATCCGGAATTCCTGCCCTGGTGCGTCGGCGCGCGCGTGCGCGAGCGCAAACCCGACCTCGTCGTCGCCGATCTTCTGATCGGCTATCGCATGGTGCGCGAGCGCTTCACCTCGCGCGTCATTCTCGACCGGCCGGGCCGCATCGACGTGAGCTACTCCGAAGGCCCGTTCCGCTATCTCAACAATCACTGGCTGTTCGAGCCGGAGTCCGATGGCGGCTGCACGATCGACTTCTATGTCGATTTCGAGTTCCGGTCGCGCATGCTGCAAAAGATCATCGAGGTTCTGTTCAACGAGGCGGTGCGGCGGATGGTCGGCGCCTTCGAGACGCGGGCCCGCAACCTTTATGGTGACGGGAAGCGCGCAGGCCGGCCGGTGCGGCCCACGGCCGTCGCCCGCACACAATGAGACCGGGCGTCGCCGCGGCGGCAGGAGCGCTCGTGGCGCTCCTCGTGCCGATTGTGGCCGCCCGTTCCGCCGATCGCATCGATATCCCGACCCAGCCGGGGATCACCGTCCCGATCCTCTACGACCCTGTCACCAACCCGACGGCCAACGTGATCCTGTTCGTTGGCGGCGATGGCAAGCTCTCGGACCAGGCGCAGACCTTCCTGCTGCGCGTGCGGTATCGCTTTGTCGAAGCGGGCATGAGCGTCGCCGTGCCGGGGACGCCGTCGGATCACCCGGGCGGGTTCGGTCCGTTCTTCCGCACCTGGATGGCGCATGTCGACGATGTCGCGGCGATCGTCGATTTCCTGAAGTCGAAGGCGCGGGTGCCGGTCTGGGTCGTGGGCAACAGCAACGGCACGATCTCCGCCGCCAACGCGGCGGCAACGCTCGGGCCGATGGCGATCGCGGGCGTGATCCTGACCTCGGCCGTGTGGCTCGACGCGCTCAAGAACGTGCCGGTCGAAAAGATCGCCGTTCCCGTGCTGGTCCTGCAGGATGCAGCCGACATTTGCCCTGTCAGCAAGCCGCCTTTGTCGCAACAGAACATGCCGCGCTTCACGTCGGCCCCCGTTAAAAAGCTCATCGTGCTGAGAGGCCCGGGCACCCCGGCGCCGCCGTGCGGCCTGAAGTCCGGGCATGATTTCTACGAGACGGACGAAGAGGCCGCCGGTTTGATGATCGACTGGATCGAGAGCAACGAACGGGCGATGATGGCACGGTGATCGCCCCCCAAAATGGTTAACGGCGATCCGGGGAGGTTGCCGCTTGTACGGATCGAGCCGCCGCCACGAGTTTCTCATGGGCGCCGTCATCCTGACGGCACTATGCGTGGCCTATTTTCTCGATCCCAACGCGCGGCTCGATTTCTCGGCGTTCGACACGCGCGATGCCGAGAACTATCTGGCGCTGAGCTGGTCGCTCGTCACGGGGCACGGCTATACCCGCAGCCTCGACCCCTCCGTCTATATTCCGCACGCGACCTGGCCGCCGGGGCTGCCGTTGTTGCTGGCGCCGTTCACGTTCCTTTCGGGCGTGCCGCTCAACCTGCTGGTCGTCAAGATGGGCATGATCGCTTATGGCGTCGCCGGCATCTTGCTGTCCTATCTTTACGCCCGCCGGATGGCGCGGTCGTCTCTCGCGCGCCTGTCGGTTCCGCTGCTCCTGGGCCTCAATCCCTATTATTGGCAGTTCTCGCGCATGGCGAACTGCGAGATGCCGACCGTCCTGTGGTCGCTCGTGGCGCTGTTGCTCGCGGATATCGGATGGGCGCGCGGTACGATTGGGCGCGGAACCGCGTTTGCCTTCGGCCTTGTCAGCGGCTTCGGCATGCTGATCCGGGGCAGCTTCTTCGGCGCGCTGTTCCTGCCATTGACCTATCTCTTCGTGCTGCGGCGCGAGCCGGTCGATCGCCGGGCGATGGTCGTGCGATATCTCTGCTATGCCGTCGGATTCGTGCTGCCGTTCGGAAGCTGGATGGCGCGCAACAGCCTGATCAGACTGGGGCCGATCGGTCCGGACGCCAACAACCAGTTCGCGATGATCTTCCGCGAGAGCCCGGTCGATCCCGCTTCGCCGTTCCGAAGTCTCGCGGAGATCTGGTCCGACGTGGTCACGAATCTCCGCGACGCGGCGACCTATCTCATTCCCAAGGCCTTCGTTCCGGGGCTTTGGACCCACGGGTTGTGGAGCGAGCTTGGAGCTTGGTCGGGGCCGCTTGCCGCGTGCCTCAGTCTCGCGCTTGTGCTGCTCTCTTGCCGGGCCGTGCGGAACCTGCCGATCATCCTGATGTACGGATCGATGGCGGCGCTCAATGTCCTTTACGCCGATGGCGGCATGGCTCGGCTGTGGGTACCGGTGACCTGCCTTTTGGCGATCTCTCTGCCGATCGCCGCGGAAACATTGCCGTTCCCCCGGCATCCGCAGGCACGGGGCTGGTGCGCCGCAATTGTGCTCGCGGCGCTCGCGGTCGGTCTCGTGTCCTACACCGTCGATCACGAGCGCCACCCGTACCATGACGCGAACTTCGCGGCGCTTGCCCAAATGTTCTCCGAGATTCGCGACGGCAACCCGATCGACGGCAACGTGCTGACGCCCGACCCGCAAGCCTTCGAGCTGTATACGGGCGATCCCGCGCCGATGTCGCTTCCCGCGATCGGCGTCGACCCGGTCTACAGCTATGTCATCCTGCCCTCGGCCGAGTGGGCCGCGCAGACCTTCGAAGGGACGGTGGTGGCGAAAAACGGTATCTGGAGCCTCGTCGCTTTTGCGACGCCGACGACGCTTCCCGATTTCCGCCGCGGCTACAACTGCGATCGCTCGTCGATCGCGTCCTTTGCCGTGGTGTCGGATTGCCTCATCCGTTGACGCCGGCGCCGCCAGCGGTCTTACAAGGGAAGGGTGGTCCCGAGGATGTGGGAAATCTGATCCTGGGAGTCGGTGAAGTGCAGGCCGACATAGCCCATCCGCGCCCACACGACTTCGGCGCGGATCGTGCCGAAGCGGTCGATCACGAGGGTGACGTGGTCGTGGGTCTTGACGTCGAGCGAGCCGCGCAGCTTCGCGCCGCCGAGCGACAGATCGAGGATGATGCACTCTGACGCCCCGGCATCCGATTCAAGCCGGGCAGACCACAAAACCGGCTTGCGTTTGTGCTGGCGCCGCTCTTCGGGGCGCAAGGCGGGCGCGGCGGCCCGACCCTTCACCGAGGCTTGCGAGTTCAACATGGCCATACGCTCGATCCAGAAGCAGGTGGCAGGGTCGGCCGTCCTCTACGGGGACGAGCATTATCTAGTGCGCTCAAGACCTTAAGAAACGGCTAAGCAAGCGATCACGAGGCCTCGCTTTCGTCGGGCGGTGGTTCGTCCGGCTCGTGTCGGGCAAAGTTCGATCGATCGAGCGCCACCGTCTTCACCATCGCGAAGACCGGGCTGCCGATGTCGAGCCGGAGTTCGGACAGGGCAAGCCGCGTGACGCGCACCCACAACATCACGGGCTCACGCTCGGTGCCGATATCGATGCGCAGATCGACAGCCGGCCCTTGCGCCGGCGCGATCTCGACGACGCGGCCCGAAAAGGCATTGCGGATCGAGAGGCCGGTTGGCTGCGCGAGCGCCAGCACCACGTCGCGCGCCCGCACCCGCACCCGCACTTTGGCGCCGATCGGCAGATCGAGCGGCCCGACATTGAGCCGCCCACCGGGGAAGGAAAGCTGCGTCAGCGCAAAATCCGTGTCATGTCCTGCGACCTCGGTACGGATCACGGCGCCACCTTCGAAGCGCCCGGTCAGCGGCCGCAGGTCGAGCCGGCTGGTCAGCTCCTCTACCGGGCCCACCGCGGCGACGCGGCCTGCATCGATCAGCACCAGCGTGTCGGCAAGCCGCACGATCTCTTCCATCGCGTGGCTCACATAGAT
>DATJLY010000248.1:0-19931 GCA_035509095.1 Allostellaceae bacterium
AATTGCGGCGCGACCGTGTAGTAATATTGCATGAGCCGCGCCGTCGCGAATTCCGGCCCGACCCCCAGTTTGAACCGGCCGCCTGAATCCATGAAATTCGCGTGGGTGTAGGCGAGTTCCGGGGCCATCAAGAAGCCGCGATAGGCAAGCGACTTCAGGTCGGTCGAGAACACCGCGCGGACCGGAAGCTCGAGATCGATCTTCGCGTACATGGCATCATGCGCGATAAGGAAATTGACTCGTGGCCCGACCTGTCCGGTGTAGTCGAGTCCTGGCATTCCCATCCGCGCCCTGTCGTCATGGCTCGACTCGAATGCGCCGGTTGCGCTGATGTCGAAGTTGACCCACGGTTCATTGACGACCACGCCGCGCACGGCCGCCGGCGAGAGCTGCAAATACTGACCCCGATAGATGACGTAAGGCAGCGGTATGCCGTGCAGATGGCTTTGGTTCGAGGCAGGATAGTCCGGGACATAGCCGCCGATCCCAGCGACGCCGACCTCCCACAGTGGCGGCGGCGTTTGCTCATCCCCTCGCACGGGAGGCGAGAGGAGGCTTAGTGCCGCCGCCGCGACGAATGCCGATCCACGCCAGCCCCGCACTGCGCGCCTCTATTTTTTCCACGGCGAAATGAACCATTTCGGATTCGCTCTCACAAGTGAGAACGACTCGCACGGGCTCGGTCACTCGGCCGCAGCGCGGACCTTGTCGCCGATCTCGACGGTGATGTCGCGCAGCACCGGATCCGTCGCGACGGCGATCTCGTTCTCGATGAGCGCGCCGCAGCCGGGGCAGAAGAATTGCCGGAACTCGGGCCGCGCATCGATATAACGGTGCGGGTCGCCGGCCAGCGGCGCCGCGTGGGCGATGGGACGCACCTCGGTGAGGCAGTGCTCTTTGTAGTTGTCACGCGTGGGGCCGATATCGACATCGCATTTGGCGCAAGCGTGATGCGGCCCGTCCGCCTCGATCCGCACGGCGAGGTTATCGGTGAGCGTGAAGGCGAGCGGTCCCGAAAGCCGTCGGGGCGGTGCGGTGCCGGCGCGGTCGACCCGCGTCCGGCGCACGCTCTCGCGCAGCGCGCGCGTCGCCGCGGCATCGAGCCCGCGCGACGTCTCGTCCACCACGACGCCATAGATGTCGCGCGCGGCCGCCGTGCCCACGGCGCCGTTGAGCCAATCCTCGAGCACGAGCGCCGGATCGCGCTCCATCGGATCGCCGAAGCCGCCGGCGGCGGTCCACACGACGGCATAGACGTCGGCGGCGTGCTGCTCGAAATTTTCCTGGCGCAGGCCAAGCGTCACGGCCTCGCCCGTCACGTCGCCGATATCCTCGACCATGCGGCGCTCGCGGAGCCGGGTCAGGATGTCGCTTCCGCGCACGAAGCGATAGATGTTGGTGGTGCCGGGATATCCCCCCATCATGCCGGTCGAGGTGGGGATGGCGTTGCCCGACGACAGCGTGTCCTGCACCACCCGATCCGTGTTGTGCGGGATGAAGCAGCTTTCCGCGGACAAGCCGCCGCGCCAGCGTCCCGGGCCCCCCGAATCCGGCACCTCTTTGCGATAAAGGAAGAGCAGCGGAAAGGTCTGCTCGGTATGCTCGATGTTGGGCAGCTTGCAGATCGGCGTGCGCGATTGTCCGCCGGTCGAGATGCCGTCCTGGGTCGAAAACGCGCCGATCGCGCCGCCGATCGGATCGATCAGCAGATAGCCATAACGCTCGCCCCATTGGTCGGTCCCGCGGAAGATGGTCGCCGGCCACTGGCTGGTGCCGCCGATGCACATCACGTCTTGGCGCAAGGCGGGATCGGCATAGATCATCTTCGACAGCACGTTGTAGGCGGGATAGAGCGAAATCTCCATCGCCTGCACCGGCGCGGTCGAGACGGAGGCCGGGAAGTCCGCGCAATTGAGCGTGCCGGGCGTCGGATTGAACTCGACATGACGCAGCGCGCCGCCCGGCGAGAAATACTGGTCCCAGCACAAAAGCTGATTGAGCGCCACCATGATCGAGCCGCGCCAGCCCGAATAGGTGGCGTTCATGGCGCCTTGTTGCGGATCGGTGCCTTCATTCTCGAACACGAGCCGCTCGGCTTCTTTGCGAAGCGTAATGGCGACGCGATGGATGCCGCGATCGCCCGGCCGGCAACATTCGACATAGGTCCGGTCGCGCCACACGCCATCGGGCAGCCGCCGTAATTTCTCAAGGAACGATGCCTCGCCATTGGCGAGGATGCGCTTCATCACGCCCTTCACGATGCCGACGCCATAACGGCGCACCAGCTCGAGAATGCGGTTCCTTGCGGCGCTGTTGCCGGCGAACTGCGCCCGGAAATCGAGCGCCACGAGCTCGGGCTTGCGCGAGGCGCGCAGGTACAGCTCCTCGATATCGCGGCGGATGATCCCGCCTTCGATGATTTTGACGGGCGGGATCAGGATGCCTTCATCGTACGCGGTCTCGGCGGAGGGACAGAAGCTGCCAGGCGTGATGCCGCCAATGTCGTATTGGTGGAGACAGTTGGTGACCCAGCAGAAAAGCTCGTCTTCTACAAAGACGGGACAGATCAGCATCACGTCCTGTTGATGCGCGGCACCCACCCACGGGTCGTTGGCGAGAAACATATCGCCGTCTTTGATGCCGGGATTGTCCGAGCGGTATTCGAGGATCCACTTCACCTGCGTATCGGTGACCCCCGACATGTACTGCATATAGGGGCCGAAATAGACGAACTCCGCGTCCTCGGTGAGGATCGACGGGTTGAGGTCGAGCGCGTACATCGCGACCGGCGAGCCCGAGATACGTTGAATGGTCGCGCCGTGCTCTTCGTTGACGTTCCACAGATTGTGGCGGATCACCTCGAACGTCACGGGGTCGAAATCGTCGACAAAGTCGCGATGAAGCCTGAGCTTGGGCGAGATCGCGAGGTCGCGCGGCGGCACATAGGGATGACGTACGCCGTCGAACGCGACGCCCTTGATGTCGTTGAGCTTGGTCATGGCGTCTCATCCTACCGTCATACCACCTTCAATTCTCTACAATTTCTGGCGTTCCTCGCGGCCGCCCGGGGCCGGAACCGAACCGGCAGGGGCGACGTTGCCTTTTTGTCAGGGAGCGAGGTGGCAAATGGAAGATGTTGCCATGAGAGGACTTCGCGGCACGGGCCGATTCGCCAAGGGCGCCGGCACCTTCTTGTTCGTGCGGCATCCCTTGCTGACGCTCACCGCGATCGCCGTTCCGGTGCTTGCCTTGACCTGGAATTGGGACTGGTTCCGTCCGTTGGTGGAGGCGCGGGCGACGATCGCGATGGGACGTCCCGTCCATCTTGCGCGCTTTGATGTGAAGGACCTTTTCTCGCGCGAGCCGGAGATCGTGGCCGATGGCATCACGATCGGCAATCCGCCGGAATTTCCGGAAGGAAGCCACATCGGGACCATCGATCGGCTCAGCGTGCGCGTCGATGCGTCCGCGGCACTCGCCAGCTATGGGGACAACATCGTCCTGACCGAAGTTGCGCTCGACCATCCCGTGGGCGATCTGCGGCGCGGCCCGCACGGCACCGGCAATTGGGTCTTCAACTCCGGGGGTTCGAGCAGTGAACCGCCCCATATCGGCGCGCTCGCGATTTCCGACGGCACCGTGCATATCGTCGATCCTCAACATAAATCCGATTTCCGGGTGACGATCCACACCCAGGACCGCACGCATGGAAACGAGCCGGTGATCGTCGCCGACGCGCGCGGCACCTATGCCGGCGCGCCGATCACGGCGGAATTCGTTGGCGGCTCGCTCCTCTCGCTGCGCGATCCCAAGAAGCCTTATCCGGTCGATTTCCACGCCGCCAATGGCGCGACGCATATCGCGCTCAAAGGCACGATCGAGGACCCGATGCATCTAAAGGGCGCCAATCTGGCGCTCGATCTCGCGGGTGACAATCTCGGCGACCTCTACAAAATCCTCGGCGTGCCGCTGGCACCGACGCCGCCCTATCATTTGACGGGCAAGCTCGATTACGCGGCCGGAAAAATCCGTTTCCGCGATTTCGCTGGCACGGTCGGAAGCAGCGATCTCGAAGGCGATTTCGCGGTCGAGCCGGGGCATGACCGGCCGCGCATCACCGCCGATCTCACCTCGCGTCGCGTCGCGATGGCCGATCTCGGCGGCTTCATCGGCAGCGCTCCCGGCAAGGCCCAAGCAGCCGACGAATCATCGGAACAGCGGCAAGAGCATGCGCAGCAGGCGGCGAGTCCACGGCTTCTCCCGGACACGCCGATCAACCTCCCTGAATTGCGTGCCGCCGACTTCAAGGTTCATTACAAGGCGCAGCAGATCGACAGCGGCGGCCTGCCGCTCGACAATCTCGAGGCCAACCTCACGATCGAGGATGGGAATATTGCGCTCCATCCGCTCTCTTTCGGCGTCGGTACCGGCCAAATTTCGAGCGACATCGATCTCCGCCCCGACAAGAACCTCGTCCGGGCCAAGGCGAGTGTCGATTTCCGGCATGTTGATCTCCACCGCATCATGGAAACGACCAAGTTCCAGGGCGCCGGCATCATCGATGGCAGCGCCACCATCGAAAGCGTCGGCAATTCGCTCGGCGGCCTTCTGGCGGACGGCAATGGCGGTCTTCAGGTCTCGATGTCCAACGGCACGATCAGCCCGCTGCTGGTCGATCTGGCCGGGCTCGATTTCGGCAGCGCTGCCAAGTCGGCGCTGACGCAGGCGGGCGAGACGCCGATCCGCTGCATGGTCGGCGACTTCACGCTGCAGAACGGCCTACTTCAGACCCGCAACCTCATGGTCAACACGAACGAGGGGAACATCGTCGGCACCGGAGCGGTCAATCTGAAAAACGAGGCCGTCGACTTCCAGATCAAGCAGCAGCCGAAGCATTTCAGCATCGGCGCGCTCCATGCGCCGATCGAAATCACGGGTACGCTGAAGCATCCCGATGTCGGCCTCGACAAGGGGCAGCTTGCGGGCCGCGCCGGGGCGGCGGCGGTGCTCGGCGTGCTCGCGACCCCGCTCGGCGCGTTGCTGCCGACGGTTCAGCTTGGGATTGGCGCAAGCGATAGCTGCACGCAGGCGCCAGGCGCGCCCGCCGACAACGACACGATGGCGAAATCGGGACAGCCGCCGGTGCTCAACCGCTGAGCGCGATCTCGAAATTCCCATAGGCATCAACCCCGAGCCTTTGCCCTGGGCGCACGACAACGCTGGTGTCGCGGGTCTCGACGATGGCGGGGCCGGGGAGGGTGTTCCCCGGGACGAGGGCCTGGCCATCGAAGACCGGCGTGTCTTCAAGGCGCGCGTGCTCTTCCCAATAGACGGGGCGCATCCGTTTGCGCGCGGCATCGGGGATGGTCGCGGTCAGATGTTTTGAAGCGACGAGCTTCGGTCGCGGCGTCGCCGCCGTCGCGCGCGCGCGATGCGTCACGATCTCGACCCGGGCGCCGCGGAACGACGAGCCGGCGCCATAAAGCTGCTCGTAGCGGCGATAGAATTGCTCCTTGAGCGGCGCCTCGAAATCGCCTTCGGCCCGGCTCCAATCGAGCACCACCTCGACCTCGTTGATCTGCCCCTTGTGGCGCATGTCGAGCGCGAATTCGAACCTTTGGCGCGACGGGTCGATCGCATCGCGTGCCATCTCGGCGCGGGCCGCCTCGCCGAGCCGCGCGAGGGTCGCGGTGATGCGCGCGCCGTCGAACGGCGATGCCTGGATGTCGACAACCTCGTGGATGTGCAGGACATCGGCCGCGGCCGCGCCGAAGGCGCACCACACGCTCGCCGTCTCGCGCTGAGGGATCACGATCTTGGCGACGCCCAGCTCGCGCGAGAACACGCCGGCGTGCGCCGGCCCGGCGCCGCCGAAGGCGAACAGGACGAAATCGCGCGGATCGAAGCCTTTGCCGACGGTCATCTTGCGGATGATGTCGGCCATCTGGAACTCGACGATCTTCGCGATGCCGGCGGCGCATTCCAAGACGCTCATGCCAAGCCGGCCGGCCACGTCCGCGATCGCCGCTTCCGCCTTGGCGCGGTCGAGCCGCATTTGGCCGCCCGCGAAGCCTTCGGCGTCGAGATAGCCCAGCACCAGATCCGCGTCGGTGACGGTCGGCACCGTGCCCCCGCGGCCATAGCAGACGGGGCCTGGCATCGCGCCCGCGCTTTCGGGGCCGACCCGCATCGTGCGGGTGCGAGCGTCGATCCGCACGAGGCTGCCGCCGCCGGCGCCGATCGCCTGGATATCGACCTTCGGGATGAAATACTCGTACTGGTTCACCGTGCTGGTGAACGAGAAGGACGGCTTGCCGTCGGAAATGATGCCGACATCGAACGAGGTCCCGCCCATGTCCGTCGTGATGATGTTGCGGTGGCCCATCGCCTGACCCAGATGAAGCGAGCCGGTGACGCCCGAGACCGGGCCTGAGTCGAGCGTCAGCAGAGGTGCCGCCATCGCCTTCTCGACCGAGATGGTGCCGCCGCCGCATTGCGTGATCTGCAGCGGCTGACGATAGCCCTTGGCCTGAAGCTGCCGGTCGAGATTGCTGAGATAGCCCGATGCGACCGGGCCGATATAGGCGTTCAAGGCGGTCGCCGTCGTGCGCTCGTACTCGCCCCATTTCGGCACCAGATCGGCCGAGCAGGTGACGAAGAGGTGGGGCGCGATCTCGCGTGCCATGTCACGCACGCGCCGTTCATGCGCGGGGTAGAGGAACGACCACAGGAAGCAGATCGCGATCGCCTCGACCCCTGCGGCAACGAGGGCGCGGATCGCGGCCGCTGCTTCATCCTCGTTCAAGGGCACGACCACCGCGCCGAAACAATCGACCCGCTCGCTCACCCCCATGACGAGCCGCTTCGGCACGATAGGATCGGGTTTCTGGCTCTCCGGGAAATGAACCACAAGCCGCACGTCGCGTCCCTGCAACCCGCGCGAGCCGCGCATGATGTGGATCACGTCGTTATGGCCTTTGGTGGTGATGAGCCCGACCTTGGCCCCGCGCTTTTGCACGATGGCGTTGGTGCCGACCGTCGTGCCATGCGACAGGAGCGCGATGTCGGCATAAAGCGCGCCGCCATCGCGCCCGAGCCGCGCGCCCGCCGCCGTGATGGCGTCGATCATGCCGCGCGCGAAATCGTCCGGCGTCGACGGCGATTTGGCGGTCGTCACGCCGCCTGCTTCGTCGATCACCACGCAATCGGTGAAGGTGCCACCGATATCGACCCCGACCAGATAGCGCATGGTGTCTAGCGTTCGAGAAACTTGTCCAAGGCCGCGATCTGCTCGGGGCCCAGATGCTCATAAAGCCGCGCCATGCCATGATAGATCTCGCGCGAGCCGGATTCGGCAAGACCAAGGTGATCGCCGATTTCTTCCATTTCGCCCCACCAGCGATAGGCCTTGCGATACATGTTCGGGATCGCGCGCTCGAGATAGGCCCAAAGCGCCGGCTGGCTCGATCGGAGCTCGGCGCGCACCGCGGGCGCCACGCCGGCCTTCATCGCGCCCAGCATGAGCGCGACGCCCAGAGCCTGCGTCCCCTTGGTGAGCGCGGCGTAAGAGCATTTCACCGCCGACGCCGCGCCGACGCCGCCTTCGACGAGGCGGATATCGAGGCCCAAATCCTTGAGCGCGTTGGCCCGCGCGGCATCGGGCCCCGACATATAGATGCGCCCGCCCGGCTTGTCGCGCGAGGGCGGCGATCCAACGATGCCGGCATCGACGAAAGGCGCGCCGGTCGGCACGATCAGCGCCGCCACTTCGCTGGTGCGCGCCGCGCTGATCGCGTTGCATTCGATGAAGACGGGCTTCTTCCCGCTTTTCGTCAGATGCGGGACGAAGCGGTGGGCAAACGCCACGGCGTCGCCCGGCGGGATGACGGAGAGCAGGAAATCGGCTTCCGCGACGAGCCGCGAATCGTCGTCGATCGCGGTCATGCCGGCGGCTTCGGCGCGCGCGGCGCTCGCCTTGCTGCGTCCCGCGAGCGAGGTCAGCACGCGCGCCCCATGTGCCGAAAGCCGCGCGCCGATGCCGGCCCCCATCTCGCCTTGCGCGATCACCACGACGCTCGTCGCCATTGCCGTCTCCCCAAGGTTCGGCGCCAAGGGTAGAAAGCGCCGATCGGTTTGTCAGCCGCGTGTTGCGCGGGCACGCCGTTTCACTCGATAATGGCGGTCTCGGCGAAGGAGAGGCTCATGTTCTCGCTGCGAAGGAAATCGCTCGAAATCCCGTCGGCAGCCGACGCGCTGCCGGGCCGCGCGCAGAGGATGCGCGTGCCGGAAAAGCACTATGTCAACGGCAACCGGCTCGAGCCGCCTTTTCCCGAAGGGCTGGAAACGGCCTATTTCGCGCTCGGCTGCTTCTGGGGCGCCGAGCGCTGTTTCTGGCAGGTGCCGGGCGTCTATACGACGGCGGTGGGCTATCAAGGCGGCCACACGCCCAATCCCACCTACGAGGAAGTGTGCAGCGGGCGCACCGGCCATACCGAGGCCGTGCTCGTGGTCTTCGACCCGAAGCGCGTGACGTATGAGAGCCTGCTGAAGACGTTCTGGGAAAGCCACGACCCGACCCAAGGGATGCGTCAGGGCAATGACGTGGGGACGCAGTATCGCTCGGCCGTCTATTGGACGACGCCCGAGCAGAAGCGCGCCGCCGAGGCGTCACGCGATGCCTATACCGGTGCGCTGAACCATGCCGGCTATGAAGCGATCACGACCGAGATCGCGGAGGCCAAGCCGTTCTACTATGCCGAGGACTACCACCAGCAATATCTCGCCAAGAACCCGATGGGCTATTGCGGCCTTGGCGGCACCGGGGTGACGTGTCCCGGCGCGTGAGGCTTATTGCCGCTGGGCGATCTTGATCTCGACCGGCGCAAGCCCGTCGCGAGCGACGCCCAATTCGGCTGCGGCTTCGGGTGACAGATCGATCACGCGGCCTTTTAGATGCGGGCCGCGATCATTGACGGTCACGATCGTCTGACGTCCGTTCCGCTGGTTCGTGACAAGAAGACGCGTGCCGAACGGCAATCGCCGATGCGCCACGGTGGCTCGCGTGCGATCCAGCACCTCGCCCGAGGCGGTCCTCCGTCCCACGAACTTCGACGAATAGACCGAGGCGATGCCTTTCTCTTCCCCCGCATGATGCTTCACCGTGGTGCGCGCATAAGACGGCGCCGAGGCAAGCAGCAACGCGATAACAAGTGCCAAGCGTCCCATTGTCTTGTCCCCCTTCGCAAGGCGGATGACAGTAAGCCATCATCGCGGGCCCCAGTAAAGTCATTATTAAGACAGCGGGGCCGGGGAACGATCGGACGCCTACTTGATGCGAGCGGCAGCTTCTTTCACGAGGCTCAGATCTGCATACTGCGAAACGTCCAGGTCGGATTTGATGAAACCCAGCGCGTGGACGGCGTTTATGTTCCGCTGCAACGCCGCCAGATCGACGATGCCGTCGGGGTCCCGGTAATTGTCACGCTTGGTGAAGGCCCAGTCGAGCCGATCGGCTGGAATCTTCGTGAATTTCGACAGGATTTCGACCGCTTTCTCGTGGTTGGCGGGATCGTGGTACCAGCGATAGGCGCGCACCGTGTCTTCGAGCATGTCGACGACGACGGGCCGGTTCTTGTCGATGAACTCCTTGCGCATCACCCAGAATGAAAGCTCGGCGCCGCCGAGCCCGTCCTTCAGCGTCAGAAGCGTGTGCGCTTCCTGATTGAGCTTCGCATCGTACATGAAGGGAAGCGCTTCGGTGACGAGGTCCACCTTCTTCTCGAGCAGCAACGGCGTCATGTTGGGGAACGGCACCTCGACGATGTTGAAGTCGCCGGGGTAATGCAGCCCGCCTTTCAGCAAGCCGGTCCTGAGGCCGAGATCGACGCCGGTGCCGATGCCGTTCACCGCGACGGTCTTGCCCTTGAGGTCCGCGATGGTTTTGATGCCGCTGTCGTTACGGACCATGTACTGCGCGGTGGCGTAGCCGTCATATCCGTCCTCGAGCTCGTCGCAGACGATGCGCAGGTCGGTGAGGCCGGCATTTTCGATGGCCGAGGGGAACGAAGCGAAATTCAGCGCCGCGACCTCGATGTCGCCGGCGGCGATCGCCGTGATGTGGGCCGGCGAGGCCGAGATATAGACGGGGTCGAACGTATAGGATTGACCGAGATGCTTCGCGACGCCCGGCTCGCTGAACAGAATCGGCACGAGCGATGCCGGCGCCACGACCCAGCCGATGCGGATCTTGACGGGCTCGGCGCGCGCCGGCGCGCCCAACGCGACCGCCAACGCGAGAAGCATCAATGTCTTCACGACTCCACGCATGACCTTTTCTCCTTGCACGAAATGCCGAGCGCGCGCAACGGCGCGCCCGAAGCGCACTGCGATCGTCTCTATGCCTTGGTTTCCGCGGCGGCGTTCTTGCCGGCGATATAGCCTTGGCAGGTGGCGCGCGCGAGACCGTGCTCGCTGAACCCGCCTGCGGTCTCGCCGCAGCAATAGAGCCGGGGAATGACGCCGCCGCTCATGTCGATGACCTGGCAGCGCGCGTTGATGCGCAGGCCCGCGCGCGTGTCATGCAGCACGGGCGTCGCCCAGGCCGCATAAAAAGGCGGGGTCGCGATCTTGTGCGGCGGCTTCGCCCTGCCGAAATCCTCGTCGGCGCCGGTGTCGACGAAGCCGTTGAAGCGCGCGACCGTCGCCTCGAGCGTCTCGGGCAGCATCGGCACGCGCTGATATTTCATGACGATCTTCTGCGCGAGCGCGGCCAGCGTGTCGGCGCTGAAGAAGAACCCCTCGGGATCGACATCGGGCGGCTTGGGGTTCCATTTCTCGCGGGCGACCGCGTCCGCATCGAAGATCGCCCAGATCGGCCCGCCGCCATTTTTTCCGTCGCCGATGCCCGCCAAGGCCGCATTGATGAAGTTGCGCGGGTTGTACGGCATGTTCTTGGCATTGAGGTAGCTGTCGTGCCGATAGTTCTTGACCACGTCGTAATTGTTGGACGTGAACTGTTCCGCGGTCTCGTCATAAAAGCGCTTGCCCAGCATGTTGACGAGGATCACATCCTGCCAATCATTGACGTGGAGGCCGGTGGCGCGCGCGCGTTCGAAGACCGGGCTGCCGGGGAGCCAGCGCAGGTTGCGATAACCGAACTGGCTGCCGATCTGTCCGGGCTTGGTGATCGCGTCGCCGAATTCGCCGGTCTGGTTGTAAAGGCCCCACAGCGAGGCGCCGATCGCCATCGCGGCAAGCTCGCCGCTCGCATCCTGCTCGGACCAGGGCATGCCCGCGACGCCGCAATATTCCTCGGTAAGGCGCGGGTCGAACATGCAGCGGAAATTCACGTTGGTGGTGTGGCCGCCTGTCGCGATGACGACCGCCTTGCGCGCGTGGATCGACACGGTTGCGCCGTTGTGGTCGCAAGCGATGCCCAGCACCGGGCCTGACAGGGGCTGGTGCCGATAGATCGCGGTCATCTTGTGCTCGAGCAGGACCTCGACGCCCGCCTTCTTGGCGGCGGCCTCGAGCGGACGGATGAGGCCGTTGCCGGACGACATCGTCGCCTGCTCCGCGGCCGGGGCCGGCTTGCCGGTCTGCACCGTTGGCCAGTTCATCACCGCGGCATGATTCTCGCGCGGCACCGAATTGCCGACCGCGCTGCCACCCAGCGTATCGGGCGCCTTGTCGACGAACACCACCCCATGCGCGACGAGCCATTCGAACACGATCGGGCTGTTGTCGGCAAAGGCGCGGATCACTTCGCGATCGTTGTAGCGGTAGTCGGGAAACCCATTCCCCTCCACGACCGACCAGTCGGTGAGGTCGCGATAGACCAGGTCGGGGGAATCCTCGATGCCGTATTTCTTCTGCCGGCTGGTGCCGCCGCCCAAGGGCACGTTGCCGCCGCTGCAGGTGCCGTGGCCGCCGGTGTGCGGCTGCGCCTCGACCAGAAGCACCGATGCGCCCGTTTCGCGCGCGACGATCGAGGCGGGGAAGCCCGACGCGCCCGAGCCGACCACGACCACGTCCGCCTCGTGGGTCCACTTGGCGGGCGGGCGCAACGTCTGCGCCGCTGCCGGCTGCGCGCCCGTGGCCAGAGCTGCCGCGATCCCGCCGCTGCTCAACAGCAGAGTCCGCCGATCGATCGTCATGGCATTCCCCTCCGTTCCTTTTTTCTAGGGGGCAGCATATAGGCTCGGCGCTGCCGCGGGAATTGCCTAGGCACGCGCCCACGCGATGCCCTTGACTCACGGTAAGTATGCGCTTACGGTAAGTCATCGCTAACGCAGGAGCGGACCATGGCGGAGCTTCAGATCATCGGCGCTGTCGCGAGCAATTTCGTGTGGATGTGCCGTATCGCCTGCGCCGAGAAAGGCGTGCCCTACAGCCTCGTGCCGGCGATGCCGCATTCGCCCGAGGTCGATGCGATCCATCCCTTGGGCAAAATCCCGGCGATGCGTCACGGCGACGTGACCTTGTGCGAATCCCGCGCGATCTGCGGCTATGTCGACCGCGCATTCCCGGGCCCCGCGCTGATGCCGGCCGATCCCGTCGCCGCCGCGCAGATCGAGCAGTGGGCGTCGATCGTATGCACCGCGATCGATCCGGTGTTCCTGCGCCAATATTTTGGCGCCTATGTCTTCCCCGGGACTGCGGACAACAGTCCCGATCGCGCGCGGATCGATGCGGCACTCCCCAAGATGGAGCCGCTGTTCGACATGCTCGACCGGGCGGTGCCGACCGGATATCTGGCCGGCGGCGCGTTCACGCTCGCCGACATGTGCCTCATGCCGATCCTCTATTACATGGCGAAGGCGCCGGAATCGTCGGCGATGCTCGGCAAGCGCGGCGCGCTCAAGGCCTATTACGACCGGCACATCGCGCGCAAGAGCGTCCGCGAGGCGGCGCCGCCCGCGCTTCCCGGCCACGCGGCCCGGAACATTGCATGACGGCCAACGCGCTTGCCGCATTCGCGGCACTTGCCGACCCGACGCGGCGCGCCATCTTCGAGCGGCTGGCGCGGCGTCCCCACGCGGTCGGCGAGCTTGCGCGCAAGCTGCCGGTCAGCCGGCCCGCCGTGTCGCAGCATCTGCGCGTCCTCAAATCGGCGGGCCTCGTGACCGGCCACGCGCAAGGGACGCGACACGTCTATTATGTCGATCCGGCCGGCCTCGGCGCGATCCGTGCCTGGCTGGACCGGTTCTGGACGCAGGCGCTCGACGCGTTTGCGGCCGAGCTCGAGCATGAATCGGAGGGGAAGCGATGACCGCGACCATCACCGCGGCGCCGGTGCGCAAGACCATAACGGTCAAGGTCGCGCCGGACCGCGCGTTCGAGGTCTTCACCGCGGGCATGAGCCGGTGGTGGCCTCAGACACATTCGATCAACGCCTCGCCGCTGAAACAGGTGATCATCGAACCGCGCGCCGGCGGCCGCTGGTACGAGCGCGGCGAGGACGGATCCGAATGCCAATGGGGCAAGGTGCTGGCGTGGGAGCCGCCAACGCGCCTGGTGCTCGCGTGGCAGATCGGCGCCGCCTGGAAATACGATCCCTCGCTTGTGACCGAGCTGGAGCTGCGCTTCATTGCCGAAGGTGCGGCGACGCGGGTCGAGCTCGAGCATCGCGGGCTTGAAGCGTTGGGCGCCCAAGCGGAACAGCAGCGCGCCATGTTCGACAGCCCCAATGGCTGGTCGGGTCTCCTCGAAAGATTTGCAAGCACGGTCTAACGCTCGGGCTTCCAGCCGCTTGCATCGACCTCCTTCAGCGCTTGTCGCAGCGGCGCGTAGTCATAAACGTGGTCGGGCGGCGGCAGCTTGTCCTTCGGCAGGCCGAGAAGCTCGGCGCGGACGGCAAGGTCTTCGCGCACCAATTGCTCCGACGCGGTTCCGTCCGCGGTTTGGGTGGCGATCGTGTCGCGATAATCCGTCTCGATCTGCTGCGGATCGACCTGTGGCGCCCGCTTGCGGATGAGCGCCATGGTGGCGTCGGGGAAGGCGCGCATATAGCGCACGCCCTTTACCACGGCCCGCAAAAACGCGTCGGCCACCTGCGGTTCCGTCTCGACGAGATGCGCCGAGGTGGCGATGCCGGTATAGGGCATGCGGATCGTGTCATACATGTTCACGATGACGTGCCCGCGCGCCAGCGCCGGATTGTCCCTGAGCGGCACGAGTTCCGTGGTCGGAATCACGATGGCCGGCAGCGACCCTGATACGAGCGCCGCGTCGCGCGCGCTGCCGAGGCCCAAGGGCGTGAATCCGACCCAATCCTGCGGCAGTCCCGCTTGCATCAGCGCAAGCCGCGTCGCGATCTCGTAGGTGTCGCCGCGGCTCGAGATGCCGACCTGCTTGCCCTTGAGGTCCGCGAGCGTCTTGAGGTCGGGTGCCGTCGACCGCAGCTCATAGGCGGGCCGGTCCGCCATCGTGTAGATGACGCGCAGCGGCGCGCCGCGCAGGATCGCGCTGACCGTCGAGGCGGCCGAGGCGGTGAAGTCGATCCGCCCCGACATCAACGCCGGGGTCGCGTTGCCGCCGGCCGCTTCGCTGATCTCGATCGAGATGCCGCCTTCGGCAAAATATCCCTTGTCGATCGCGATGAAATAAGGCGCGTAGTGCGCGCTGATCTGCGTCACCGTCAGCGTCATGGTACGAGCATCCGCCTGGCCGGCGAGCGCGGCGGCAAAGGCGGAGGCAAAGGCAACGAGATGGCGTCGCATCGTCCGAGCTTGCAGCGCCGTGCGCGCCAGGGCAATGGCGTCCTACTTGCGCCGCGCCCGATCGGCAGCGAACATGCGGGGCATCATGGAAGGCTGATCGAGAGGCGCGACCCATGCCCGATGCCGTAGAGGATCGCTCGTCGCTGGTGGCGAAGGCGCGTGCGTTGCGGCCGCTGTTCATGCGTAACGCGGCCGCCAACGATGCAACCGGAAGGCTTGCCGAGGAAACCGTCGCGGCGCTCCAGGAAGGCGGCTTCTTCGGCCTCTTGGTGCCGCGCTGCTTCGGCGGCGCGGAGGTCGGCCCGGTCGAGGCGCTCGAGATCTACGAGACCATCAGCGAAGCGGACGGCTCGACCGGATGGGTGCTGATGGCGTGCAACGTGGGCACCGGGTCGGCCGCGGCCTATCTCCCGAAAGCAGGCGCCGAAGCGGTCTTCGGCAAGCGCATCCCGATCATTGCCGGCGAAGGCGCGCCACGGGGCCGCGCCGAGATCGACGGCAAGGGATTCCGCCTGACCGGCCGGTGGAGCTATGGCAGCGGCGTGCAGCACACCGAATGGCTTCACACCGGCGCCATGGTCTACGAGAACGGCAAGCCCAAAGAGGCGCGCACCTTTATCGTGCCGACCGAAAAGGCGAAATTCCTCGGCAATTGGGACGTGCTCGGTCTCAACGGGACGGGCAGCATCGATTACGGGCTCGAGAACGTCCTGGTCGGCGAGGAATTCACCCATTCGCCCAACGCGCTCGAGCCGGTGCATGGCGGCAATCTGTATCGCATCGGCATCGTCGGCATGTCGCCGTTGGGCCATACCGGATTCACGCTGGGGCTGGGCCGCCGCATCCTCGACGAGCTGCGCGCGCTGGTCCATGCCCCGTCGGGGCGGCCGAGCCCCTTGGCCGAGCTGGGCGGTGCCGACAGCCTGCAGGAGGATTTCGCGGCGGGCGAGGGAAAGCTGCGCGCGGCCCGCGCCTTTTGCTACGAGGTGTGGGGCGATGTCCAGGCGACGCTCGATCGCGACCAGCCCGTGTCGCAGCGGCAATTCACCTTGATGCGCCTGTCGCTCGCCCATGTCACGACCGCGGTGATGGAGATCGCGACCTTCGCGCACCGCGCGGGCGGCGGCGTCGCGATCCGCACTGGCATCCTGCAACGCTGCTTCCGCGACATGTTCACGGCGAGCCAGCACCGGATCGTGTCGCCGATGATGCTGCGCGAATGCGGCCGCGAGCTGCTGGGGCTGGCCGGCGACAAGGTCTGGACGAGCCGCGGGCTCGCGTGACGGGGCAAGGCGCATGGGCATAAGGAACGGCACGCAGGTCCTCGAGGGGCTCCGCGACGGGCGGACCCTTTTCATCGACGGGGAACGCGTCGCGGACGTGACGCGCGATCCGCGCCTTGCCGGCGGCGCGCGGACGCTCGCCCAGCTCTACGACCTGCAAAGCGAGCCGGGCCTCGTCGACGAGATGACCTATCTTTCGCCGACGACGGGCGACCGGGTCGGCCTTTCCTTCCTCGAGCCCAGAAGCGCCGACGATCTGCGCCGGCGGCGCGGCATGGTGAAGCGCTGGCACGACCATACGCTGGGTCTGTTCGGCCGTGCGCCCGATTTCCTCAACGTGGTCTTGTCGAGCTTCGGATCGGGATCGGACGCGTTCGGGCCCGAATACGGGCCCAACATGCGCCTTTACTATGAGTATTGCCGCGAACGCGACCTCGTCTCCACCCATACGCTCACCAATCCCCAGGTCGACCGCACGCGGAACGTCGCGGCGCAGGCGAAAGACCTGGCCGCCAAGGCGGTGCGCGAGACCGACAAGGGGATCGTGATCACCGGCGCGCGCATGCTCGCGACATTGGGCGCCTATTCGGACGAGATGCTGGTGATGCCGGCGCCGGGATATCCGCTGCCCGAGACCGAGGATGCGAAGCCGTTTGCGATCGGCTTCGCGATCCCCGTCGCGACCGACGGCGTGCGCCAGATCTGCCGGCCCAGCGTGATGCACCGCAACGCGGGCTCGCCGCTCGATCATCCGCTGTCGTCCCGCTACGACGAGACCGACTGCATGGTGGTCTTCGACAATGTGCTGGTGCCGTGGGAGCGGGTGTTTCTCTACCGCGACGTGAAGCTTCACAACGCCATCTATACGGCGACCCATGCGCGCTCGGCGCTTTCGCATCAGTTCGTGACGAAGGACCTCGCCAAGGCCGAGTTCATGATGGCGCTCGCCTTTTCGCTCGCGCGGGCGACCAAGGTGGACGAGTTCCTGCACATCCAAGGCAATCTGTGCGAGCTCATCAACGACGTCGAGATGATCCGCGCGGTGCTGGTTGCTTCCGAGGCGGAGGCGACGCTCTCGCCCCACGGGATCATGGTTCCGGCACCCGGCCCCTTGGGCGCGATGCGGTTTCTGTTCCCGCAGATGTATCGCCGCGCCTGCGAGATCATCCAGATCATCGGCGCCGGCGGCCTCGTGTCGGTGCCCTCCTTCGCCGAGCTCGCGGGGCCCTTGGGCGCCGATGTCGAGGCCTATGCCCAGGCGGCCAACGCCGATGCACGCGAGCGGATCAAGCTGTTCCGCCTTGCCCACGACGCCGCGATGTCCACTTTCTCCGGCCGCCAGCAGCTCTATGAGCGCTATTTCGCCGGCGATCCCGTCCGCGGCGCCGCGGCCACCTATCTCGGCTACGACAAGGCGCCCCACGTGGCGCGCATCAAGGCGCTTCTGGACCGGTTCGAGAGGGAGGGGGCGGAACCGCAATAGGGATCCGGCAGAAACCCACCCGCTATCGCAGCCAATTTTCGCACGAAAGGCCGTCGATCCGGCCAAATTCCCTTTCGTTGGCGGTCACGACACAATAGCCGAGTGTCATTGCCTGAGCCGCAATGAGGAGATCGGTGCCCCCAATTGGAAGACCGATCTGTTCGAGCCGTGCGCGCAATCGGCCATAGGTTGCATCGGCCGGCGCCTCGAATGGCCGGACGTCGAGCGCGCCGAGCACGGCATCGACCTGCGCCGTGAGTCGCGGCGATCCCCTTTTTGCCGCCCCGTACCGAAGCTCTGCCGCGACGATGATGCTGGTGCAAACCTGCGCCTCGCCCACGTCTTTGATGCGCTTCGCGACCCGGCCTTGCGGATTTCGGATGAGGTCGGAGACGATGTTGGTGTCCAAAAGGAATTGCATCAAAGCTCGACCGGACGAAGCGGCAAGTCCTGGATCGGCGGGAAATCCTCGTCGAGGGGCTCGAGGGACGCAAGCACCGCCAGCAGCGACTTTGGCGGTGCCGGTTCGATGATCAACTTTTGCCCTTCCTTGCGCATGATGGCGTCCTCTCCGGGAAGCTCGAATTCGCGCGGAATCCTCACCGCCTGGTTTCGGCCGTTCTTGAACAGCCTGACATGTCGCTCGTGGGCCAAGATCGCACTCCGGCATAGGCCAAGGCCTATGCTATATAGGAAGAGTGCTTTTCTTATCAAGGCCGCAAGCCAGCTCTATGAGCGCTATTTCGCCGGCGATCCCGTCCGTGGCGCCGCCGCCACCTATCTCGGCTTCGACAAGCCGCCCCACGTGGCGCGCATCAAGGCGCTTCTGGACCGGTTCGTCCTTCGACTTCGCTCCGCTCCGCTCAGGATGAGGAGAAAAGAAATTCCTTATCCTGAGCGGAGCGCGGAACGCGCGAAGTCGAAGGACGCTCTCCGGCCCGTTCTCACTCCGCTGGCACCAAATTCTCCGCCCGCGTCGCGCCGGCGAGCGTCTCGCGATAGACGGCGAGCCAGTCCTGGCCGCGCGGTGCGCGGAGCTGGCCGCTGCGCGCGCCGCGATAGAGCGCGGGGTCGTCGACGCCCGGCGGCGGCGCGCCGGTGTCCTGGAACGATTTGACGGCGCGCAGGATGCGCCGGCGGGTCTGCGCAATCATGCGGTCGCTGGGCGCGAGCGTCTCGAGCGAATGGTCGACGATCGGCCCCATGCTCTCGGTGATGGCCTGGTCCTGCTGAAACACGAAGTCGATGCCGGTATAGCTCTCCATCCGCGCCTGCTTGTCGCGGTCGATGAGATAGTCGTTCGCGGCGTTGCCCGCGAGCCGGTAACGCCCGTACCAGTCCGTCGTATTGGGCAGGATCTCCGGACATTCGAACGGAAAGCGCGACAGCATGATGAACATCGTGTGCGTGTCGTCCATCGGGACCCAGGCGCGCGCATTGATGTGCTGCTGAAAATCGCCCTGCGGGATGCCGGTCCAGAACGGAAACATGAACTGCGCCCAGCGGTAATGCAGATGCGCGGGATCTTCGGCCGGGCGATAGGCCGCATACATCGTGCCCCAGTCGGTGTCGGCGCAGTGATAGTCGGGCTGGCGGTTCGAGACCGTGAAATAGATGGGATTGTCGGGCGTGATGGCATTGGGATCGACATGGCCCGCGTGCAGGAACCCAAAATGCGAGGTGTCGATCTCGCCCTCGATCGCCTGCAGCCAGTTGCACTCGCGCATGGTGAAGGTGATCTGCGTCGCGCGTTCGGGCAGCAGGTTCGCCTCGATGCCCGGCAGAGGCGGCGGCTCGGCGCGCGGGCCCATATAGACCCACACGATGCCGTTGCGCTCGCGTGCGGGATAGGCGCGCGCATGCACCTTGTCGCGGAACTGCTGATGCGGCGGCAGGTTCGCCTGGTCGAGGCAGTTGCCGTTCACGTCGAACTTCCAGCCGTGATAGACGCAGCGCAATCCGCCTTCCTCGTTGCGCCCGAACCACAAAGAGGCGCAGCGATGGGGGCAGCGATGGTCCATCACGCCGACGCGGCCGGCGCTGTCGCGCCACGCGATCAGCTTCTCGCCCAGCAACACGAGGCGCACGGGCGGTCCGCCCACGGCGAGCTCCGACGCCTTCGCCGCCGGAATCCAGTATTGGCGCATCATCGCGCCCATCGGCGTGCCCGGCCCGACCCGGGTCAGAAGCACGCTTTCCTCGCGGCTCAGCATCGTTTCCTCCTTCAGGCGGCAGGCGCGCTGCTGGCGGTCGAGGCCAACTCCTCGGGCGACACGCCGAGGCTGCGCCAGTCGGTCCTCTTCGGCACCATACCTTCGAACGAGGCGAGCTTCACGTGCGGGATGCGCGGCTCGGTCGTGCCGATGGCGGGACCGCCCTCGCGCATGCGCTTGGCCGCGGCCACCATCTGGCGACGGAACTGCGCCACCGCGAGGTCGCTCGCGC